>NZ_JAPWCA010000001.1:0-224787 GCF_041433725.1 Gemella sp. 27098_8_155 | reverse complement strand
CAAATTTAAATCAGATAAAAAGGATGTTAGAACAAGCATTTAATAAATTTCCAAATACAGACGGATTAATTATGCATTCGGATCAAGGGTGGCAGTATCAACATTCACACTATAGAAGTGAGTTGAAAAAACATGGAATCATTCAATCAATGTCTAGAAAGGGAAATTGTTATGATAATAGTATCATGGAATCATTTTTCGGAAGAATGAAGACGGAGATATTTTATGGTTATGAAAAGAATTATATGTCATTTGAAGAGTTTAGTAAAGCTGTATATGAATATATAGCTTATTATAACAACAAGAGAATTCAATCAAAAACGAAATGGATGTCACCTGTACAATACAGGATAACATCCACATGTTTAAACTAAATATATATGTGTCCAGAATTTTGGGTACACATCAGTTTCTCCGAAATTACGATTTTTGAGTTACCCCCTATATTACTTATATTAAATCAAAATAAAAACAGTGGATTCATTCCACTGCTTTTTTAACTTTGTTATACTCCTAATTCATTTTTTAACGCTTGCTGTAATACTTGTGAAAAGTTTATTTTTTTCTCTTTCCCTAAGTCTACTAACCATTTTGGCAAAGTAACCATTTTATTTACTGCTTTGTTTTCTTCTCTACGTCTAATAAAATCAGTATCAACATTAATTAATTGTAATTGTTGATTGTCGTTTAATTTAGCTTGTAACTCTTGATATGTACTTGGTTTAGGTATACTCATTTTTTCATCTTCTAATACTAATAAATAACCCTCTAGAGCGTCTTTACTCATGTATAAAGCTTCTTCTAAATTATCACCAAAAGTAATACAACCTTTTAAATCTGGGAATGTTATATCTATATAATCTTTTTCTTGCGTAAATACTGCATAATACATATATTTCATGTGGTTAACCTCCTAAAATCAAGGGGTTTTATTTCAAGCCCGCTTGTTTTAATATCTTTTGTGCCGTCCCTTTTGGTAAATCTCTTTTTGGGTGCGGTACAGTTATAAGATAATCTTTGTTAGGGTGCTTAAATTGGTGGTGACTGCCTTTTATTCGGACTTCTTGCCAACCTAACTTATTAAGCTGTTTTATTAATTCTTTCGAACTCATGAGTTTACCTCCTAACACTATATATTTTAACATATGTTTTAACATATGTAAATGTTTTTGTAGAAGATTATTCATTATGATTTTTTTATCTTAAAATATTCTTGTTTTACTTATCGGTTTTTAAAATGATTTTTGCGAAAAAATAGGTTTTTCTTTTAACTTCGTAGTGTATTTTGTAAAAGTCAAGTATATCAAGGCTCTAGAATATTTAAAAATCAAATGTCTGTATTTTCATATGTAAATAAACAGTATAAATAAATGAATAGGTTAAAAAGTTCATAAAATCTTAAATATTGTTTATATAAAATTAAAAATATCCGATTTTTATTCTATTTATACTTGATAAAAATTTAAACAAGTAGTATAATTTGAAATGTAGACGTACGATAAAAATAAAATATGTAAATATATAATCAAATAACGTACATTCAAATAAAAAAAGGAGCTTAAAGTATGAAAGTTGCGGTAATTATGGGTTCGAAGTCGGATTATACAACGATGGAAGAAACTTGTAAGTTGTTAGAAGAGTTTGAAATTCCTTTTGATAAAAAAGTAGTAAGTGCACATAGGACGCCTGATCTTTTAGTTGAATTTTCTAAAAACGCGAAAAAAAATGGTTATTCATTAATCATAGCAGCTGCAGGTGGTGCAGCACATCTCCCTGGGATGGTTGCTTCTATGACGACATTACCAGTTATTGGTGTTCCGATTAAATCTAGTGTTCTTAGTGGAGTTGACTCATTGTATTCGATAGTACAGATGCCTGCAGGTGTACCTGTCTTAACTATGGCAATTGGGGTAGCTGGAGCTAAAAATGCGGCTATTAGTGCATTATCAATACTAGGAATTTATGATGAGAAATATGCTAGTAAGTACGAACGATTTAAAAAAGAACAAGAAAGAATAGTATTGGAAGAGATGAAACTATGATTAAGACGATATTACCAGGAAAGACTATTGGAATAATCGGTGGTGGTCAATTAGGAAGAATGCTCGCTATGAGTGCCAAAGAGATGGGTTACAAGATTGCTGTTCTAGATCCTAGTGACAGCTGTTGTGCAAAAATTTTTAGCGATATTTTTATTCAAGCTGAGTTCAATGATTTCGCAAGTGTTGAAAAGTTATGTTCGGTTAGTGATGTCATCACTTTTGAATTTGAGAATATTGATGCCGCTTCTTTAGAAAAACTAGAGAAAAAGTATAATATTGTCCAAAGTTCAGAAGTATTAAGAACTACTCAGCACAGATATTATGAAAAAGAATTTGCTAGAAAATTAGACATTCCAACAGTAGACTATATGTATATTGAAGAAGATACTAATGTAGAAATAACTAAGCCTTATTTAATGAAAACTGTACGTTTTGGTTATGATGGAAAAGGTCAGAAAAAAATAAGCTTTAGTGAAGAAGTAGAACCACATACGTTACTAGAAGAGTTCGTTAAACTTGATAAAGAAATTTCGGTCGTGGCTGTTAAAGATAAAGACGAGGTTAATATCGTTGCAGTAGTAGAAAATGAACATAGAAATAATATTCTATATCGTTCGAAAGTACCTACTTCAGCTACTAAGGAGCAAGAAGCTCTTGCAATAGAGTATACGAAAAGAATTCTTAGTAATTTTGACTATTACGGAGTACTTACTGTTGAATTTTTTATAAGTGAAGGAAAAGTTATTTTTAATGAAATAGCACCACGAGTTCACAATTCAGGTCATATTACGATGCAGAGTGCAACTAAGAGTCAATTTAGAGCTCATATTGAAGCTATTTGCGGCTTAAAAGTTGGTAAGATAGAAAATAAAGAAACGACATTATATAATATCCTAGGTCAAGACTTAAATTATTATATAGATGTGTATAAAAATAATGGTGGTTACTTACACTTATATGAAAAAGAACCACGACAAGATAGAAAAATAGGACATATTAATTTTTACGGTGATGTAATTTTAGGAGGAGAACATGACTAATAAACGAATTTTTGTAAAGAAACGTAATGGATATAATAAAGAAGAATTACAGCTAAGAGATAACCTGAACTTAGAGTTTAATCTAGGTCTTGACTCTGTCGAGTTGTATGTAATTTATGATGTCTTTAATATTGATGAAGAAACTTATGAACTAGCTAAAACTTCTGTATTTTCTGAGATTGTTGTCGATGAAGTGTTTGAAGATATTGAGCTAAATGATGGGAAGCACTTCGCTTATGAAGTGTTACCTGCTCAATACGATCAAAGAGCTGACAGCGCAAAAGAAAGCATAAGATTGCTTAACTCGAAAAGTAAAGCAACTGTACGAAGTGGTAAGCTAGTTCTTTTTAATAAAAAATTAACAGATGAACAATTAGAACTTGTAGAAAGTTACTTAGTAAATCCTATTGAAGCTCGTAAAAAAGATTTATCAATTCTTGACTTTACATTAGATTCTACTCCAAAACCACTAAAAGATTTAGCTGGATTTTTAGAGTTTGACAAAGATGCGTTACTTGGTCTTAAAAAAGAATTTTCTCTAGCGATGAATATTGAAGATTTAGTATTTATCCAAGATTACTTTAAAAAAGAAGGTCGCGTACCAACTGAAACTGAAATCTATGTATTAGATTGTTACTGGAGTGACCACTGCCGACACACTACATTTGAAACTGTGTTGGATGAAGTTAAAATTGAGTCAGAACTTTTCCAAAAAGAGATGCAAGATGCATTTGATTATTACTTAAACGTCCGTGATGAACTTGACCGTAACGATAAACCTATCACGCTTATGGATATGGCGAGTATTATCGGTAAATATCATGTAAAAGTATTAAAAGATGAAAATATTGAAGTAAGTGAAGAAATTAATGCATGTTCATTCTTTACTACTATAGAAAATAATGGTGAAAAAGAACGTTGGTTAATCCAATTCAAAAATGAAACTCATAACCACCCAAGTGAAATCGAACCATTTGGAGGAGCGAGTACTTGTATAGGGGGAGCTATTAGAGACCCACTATCAGGACGTAGTTACGTTTATCAAGCTATGCGTATTTCAGGAAGTGGTAATGTATTACAAAAACGTGAAGATACTTTAAAACACAAACTTCCCCAAGTAGATATAGCTAAAGGAACTGCACACGGTAATTCATCATACGGTAACCAAATTGGACTTGCGACTACTTTTGTTCGTGAATTATATGATGATAGCTATGTAGCTAAACATATGGAAGTTGGTGCTGTAGTCGGAGCTGTTAAGGACGGAGATTATAAACGTGAAACTCTTGTCGATGGTGATATCGTTGTAATGATTGGTGGTAGAACTGGTCGTGACGGTATTCAAGGTGCGAGTGGTTCAAGTGTAGAACATACTAATGATTCATTAAATACTATGTCTAGCCAAGTTCAGAAAGGTAATGCCCCTGAAGAACGTAAGTTACAGCGTCTATTTAGAAAACCAGAAGTTACAAGACTTGTTAAAAAATGTAATGACTTCGGTGCTGGTGGTGTTTGTGTAGCTATCGGTGAACTTTCTGATGGTATTGAAATTCATTTAGAAAAAGTTCTTACTAAATATCAAGGATTGAATGCTACAGAATTAGCTACTAGTGAATCTCAAGAACGTATGGCAGTAGCTATTGATAAGAAAGATTATGATGCGTTTGTTCGTAAATGTGAGAAAGAAAATATTGAATACGCTCATGTTGCTACGGTAACTAATAGACGTCGCTTAGAGATGTATTACAACGATGAGAAGGTTGTTGATATGAGTGCTGATTTCTTAGAGACAAGTGGTGTTCGTCAAAAATCGTCAGTTACGATGAAGGATAACAATGCAGCTAATCCATTCTTAAATAAAGAAGTAACTCGTGAAAATATTTTAAGTGAATTAGGTGAGTTAAATGTAACTTGTCAAAAAGGTCTTGCTCAAAAATTTGACTCATCAATTGGTGTAACTACAGTACTTATGCCTTTTGCAGGTAAACATAAACTTACACCAGTTCAAGCAAGCGTTCAAGCTTTACCAACATTACATACAACAAGTGATACAGCGACAATCTTAACTTATGGATTTATTCCAAAAATTTCTTACTACTCACCATTCCTATCATCTATTTATGCGGTGTTAGAATCAGTAGCAAAAGTTTATGCAGTAGGTGGAAATAAAGATAGCTTATACTTCTCATTCCAAGAGTACTTCGAAAAATTAGGAACTGATAGTACTAAATGGGGTAAAGTTACTCAAAGTTTATTAGGAAGTATTTATGCTCAAAAAGAAATTGGTAGACCAAGTATCGGTGGTAAGGATAGTATGTCAGGTACTTTCAATGACTTAAATGTAGTTGAAACATTAATTTCATTTGCTTGTACACCTGTAAAAATAGCTGATGTAATAACTCCTGAACTTAAACAAGTTGGCAATAGATTATATTATGTACCTGTAGAAAAAGATGAAAAAGGATACCCAGACATTAAGAAAACTTTAGAAAATTATGAACTTATTCATAAATATATTAAAGAAGGTAAGATAGTATCTGCTTATGTCCAAGAAGAGGGAAGTATTGCCGCTTCATTAGTGAAAATGTCACTAGGTAATGATTTAGGTTTTGAAGTTGAAAAAGAAAACATTCTTAACTTTGATCCAGCATCTCTTGTAGTAGAAGCAACAGCTGAGCTACCATTTGAAGAATTAGGAAAAGTTAGTGAAAGAATTATAATTAATAACGAAGTGTTTATGCATAAAGATATTTACGAAGCATATACAAAAACACTAAATAAAGTTTATCCATTATATCAAAATGAAGATAAAGGTAATGTAGAAAACTTACATACAGAATATAAAGAGAAAAAATATTATCCTGAATATGTAGAAGATGTAAAAGTGGTTATTCCAGTATTCCCTGGTACAAACTGTGAATATGATAGTGAAAAAGCCTTCTTAGAAGCGGGAGCTACACCAATAACAGTAGTTATTAGAAATACACGTGAAAATGATATTGAACAATCGATAGAAGAGTTCACAAAAACTATCGAACAGTCTCATATAATTATGTTCCCTGGAGGATTCTCGAGTGGTGATGAACCAGATGGAAGTGCTAAATACATTGTAAACTTCTTAAAAAATGAAAAAGTTAAAGAAGCGATCCATAAACACCTTGCTCAGAAAAAATTAATCTTAGGTGTGTGTAATGGATTCCAAGCATTATTAAAATCAGGGCTATTACCTTATGGTGAAGTAAGAGAGTTGGCAGAAGATGATCTAACACTATATAGAAATGATAGTTATGAACATATTTCAACTACAGCCTTTACTCGTGTAGCTAATACAAATTCACCTTGGTTACAAGATTTTAACATCGGAGATCAACACGAAGTAGTGTTCAGTCATGGTGAAGGTAAAGTTGTAGGACTTAATATTAACAAATTTAAACATCTTGTAGCTTTCCAATATAGCGACTTTGATGGTAATGCTACATTAAATGGTCGCTTCAATCCTAATGGATCAATTCTAGCTACTGAAGGATTAGTTAGTGAAGATGGACTTATACTAGGAAAAATGGGACACAGCGAGAGATACGGAGCTACATTATATAAAACAAATACAATAAAAGTAAAACAAGATATATTCAAAAATGGAGTGAATTACTTCAAAGGGGGAAGAAAATAATGAAACTTTTATATGAAGGAAAAGCTAAACAACTGTTCGAATGTGAAAACAATGATGAGATTTATGTGCATTATAAAAATAGTGCTACAGCCTTTAATGGTGTGAAAAAAGAAGAATTTGAAGGTAAAGGAGTATTTAATAATACAATTACTTCATTAATCTTCGAGTATCTAAAAAAACAGGGTGTAAAAACTCATTTCATTAGAAAAGTTAACGAAACAGATCAAATATGTAAACACGTAACTATTATTCCTTTAGAAGTAATTGTACGTAATATAGTAGCTGGTTCTATGGCAAAAAAATATGGACTTGAAGAAGGAAAAAAATTAAAAAAACCAGTCTTTGAACTTAGTTATAAAAATGATGAACTAAATGATCCATTAATAAACAATGATCATGCAGTTGCATTAGAAATTGTTACAGAAGAAGAGTTAGAAAATATCAGAACTCAAGCTTTAAAAATCAATGAACTATTACAAAAATTGTACTTAGATGCAAACTTAGTACTTGTTGACTTCAAAATTGAATTCGGAAAAACTAAAGATGGTGAAATAATTCTAGCTGATGAAATTTCTCCAGATACATGTCGTCTTTGGGATAAGGATACAAATGAGAAATTAGACAAAGATAGATTTAGAAGAGATTTAGGTTCAGTAATGGAAGCTTATGAAGAAGTTTTAAGGAGATTAAAAAATGCGTAGTCTTAATGAAGAATGTGGAGTATTTGGTATTTGGGGACATCCTGAAGCAAGTAATGTAACGTACTTCGGTTTACATAGTTTACAACATAGAGGTCAAGAAGGAGCTGGAATAGTTTCTAAAGAAGGTACAACACTTAGAGGGCATCGTGACCTAGGTCTAGTATCAGAAGTATTTCGTGATAAAGAAAAATTAGAAAGATTAGTAGGTGAAAGTGCTATTGGACATGTTAGATATGCAACTAGCGGTAGCAATAGTATTCAAAATATTCAACCATTTCTATTTCATTTCTATGATATGAGTGTTGGTATCTGCCACAATGGTAACTTAATCAATGCGAAAACTTTAAGAAAAGAATTAGAAGAACAAGGTGCAATATTCCATTCGTCTTCTGATACAGAAGTACTAATTCATCTTATTAGAAGAAGTAAAAAAGAAACGTTTAAAGAACAGCTTAAAGAAAGTCTAAATATTATCAAAGGTGGATTTACATATTTAGTATTAACAGAAAAAACTCTTTACGGTGCGGTAGATCCAAATAGTTTTAGACCTTTAGCGATAGGTAAGATGAAAAATGGGGCCTATGTTGCGGCAAGTGAGACTTGTGCATTGGATATAGTTGGTGCAGAGTTTGTATGTAATGTAGGTGCTGGAGAGCTAGTTACTATTAATGATAAAGGTATTAGAATCGAGAAATATACAGAAGATACACAAGTAGCTATAGCAGCGATGGAATATGTATATTTTGCTAGACCAGACTCAAATATTGCTGGTATTAACGTTCACAGTGCTAGAAAAAGAACAGGTCGAACACTTGCTAAAGAGCAACCTACACCAGATGCTGATATGGTAATAGGTGTACCTAACTCATCTTTATCAGCAGCTAGTGGTTATGCAGAAGAAAGTGGACTTCCATATGAAATGGGATTAATTAAAAATCAATATGTTGCTCGTACATTTATACAGCCTACACAAGAACTTCGTGAGCAAGGTGTTAGAATGAAATTATCGGCGGTTCGTGGAGTAGTTCAAGGTAAGAGTATTGTATTAGTTGATGATTCGATAGTTCGCGGTACTACTAGTAAGAGAATAGTGAAAATGTTAAAAGAAGCGGGAGCAAGAGAAGTGCACGTAAGAATAGCATGTCCACCACTTATGTTCCCAAGTTTCTATGGTATAGATATTTCTACTACACAAGAACTTATCTCAGCAAATAAAACAAATGAAGAAATTTGTGAAATTATTGGAGCGGATTCTCTAGGATTTCTAAGTGAACAAGGATTAATAGATTCTATTGGTTTAAACTATGATGCACCGTATACAGGGTTATGTATGGAGTGCTATAACGGAGATTATTCAGCAGGTCTATATGACTATGAAGAAAGTTACGTTAATTCAATGACAGATATTCAAATACAATTTCTAAAAGAGAGGGGTAGAATGTAATGAGTAAAAAGTATGAAGAAAGTGGTGTAAGTTTACAAGCTGGTTATGAAAGTGTGGAGCGTATTAAAAAACACGTAGCTCGTACAAAAAATCTTGGTATGATGTCAGCTATCGGTGGCTTTGGGGGAGCGTTCGACCTTAGTAGTTATAACTTTAAAAATCCTGTATTAGTTAGTGGAACTGACGGTGTTGGAACAAAATTAAAACTTGCATTCGAATTAGATATTCATAATACAATTGGTATAGATGTTGTAGCGATGTGTGCTAATGACATACTAGCTCAAGGTGCCATTCCATTATTTTTCCTAGATTATCTAGCTGTAGGTAAAAACTACCCTGAACAAGTAGAAGCAATTGTTGAAGGTGTTGCTGAAGGTTGTGTTCAAGCAGGATGTGCGATAGTCGGAGGAGAGACTGCTGAGATGGCAGGATTTTATGAAGATGGAGAATATGATATTGCTGGATTCTGCGTAGGAGCTCAAGAAAAAGAACTATTATTAAGTACTGAAAATACAAAAGCTGGACAAGTTGTGATTGGTCTTCCATCAAGTGGAGTACATTCTAATGGTTTCTCTTTAGTAAGAAAAATTTTAAAAGATAATAATATTGGTTTAAACGAAGAATTTAATGGAAGTACAGTAGGAAAAACATTATTAACACCTACTAAAATCTATGTAAAAGAAGTGCTTAAAGTACTAGAAGAGGTAAAAGTAGCTGGAATAGCTCATATTACAGGTGGTGGTTTCCATGAGAATTTACCTCGTGCTCTTAAAGATGGATTAGGTATGAAGATTGATAAAAATTCATATGAAGTACCAGCGGTATTCAAGTATCTACAAGAAAAAGGTAAAATCGATGAAGAAGAAATGTACCACATCTTTAATATGGGTGTAGGAATGGTATTAATAGTAAACAAGGAAGACGTAGATAAAACTTTATCATTAATAGATAATGCGTTTGTTCTTGGAGAAGTAACAGATGAAAGTGGAATAAAAATAGTATGAAGAAAGTAGCAATATTTGCATCAGGAACAGGAAGCAATTTTGAGAAAATTGCAGATGATGAAAGATTAAAAGATAAAATCTCAATTGAGCTGTTAGTATGTGATAAGAAAGATGCAGCGGTTATTAGAAAAGCACATGATAGAAATATTAAGGTGTTTATATTCTCTGCAAAAGATTTTGAGTCAAAAGAAGCATATGAAAGTGTAATTTTTGAGAAAGTTAAAGATTTAGATTATATATTTTTAGCAGGATATATGAGAATTATTTCACCTTATTTCTTAGAAAAATATAAAAAGACAATTCTTAATTTACATCCGTCTTTATTACCCAAATTTAAAGGTAAAGATGCTATCGAACAAGCGTTCAATGCAGGTGAGAATGAGATAGGAATTAGTATCCATTATGTAAATGAAGAACTTGATGGTGGAGAAGTGATTGCACAAAGATCATTTGAAGTTTTAGAAGAGGATACTTTAGAAACTGTTATTGAAAAAGTACATAAACTAGAACATAAATTATATCCAGAAGTAATATTGAAGTTAGTTGAGGAGGCACTATGACTAAAAGAGCATTAATAAGTGTAAGTGATAAAACAAATATTGTAGAATTTGCAAAAGGTTTAGAAAAACATGGTTTCGAAGTTATTAGTACAGGTGGAACTTATACACATTTAAAAAATAATGGTGTAAGCTGTATTAGTATCGAAGATGTTACTCATTTTCCAGAAATTTTAGAAGGTCGCGTAAAAACTTTGCACCCTAAAATTCATGGAGGTCTATTATCAAAACGTGGTAATGAACTTCATAATAAACATGTAGCTGAAAATAACATTGAATATATTGACTTAGTTTGTGTAAACTTATATCCATTCGAAGCTACTGTAAAAAAAGAAGATGTTAGTGAAGAGGAGATTATCGAAAATATCGATATCGGTGGTCCGAGTATGCTAAGAAGTGCTGCTAAAAACTTCAATGACGTAGCAGTAGTTACTGATATTAATGACTATGATAGAGTACTTTCTGAACTTGAACAAGGTGGTATTACTTATGAAACAAGAAGAGCATTAGCTATAAAAGTATTTAATACAACAGCTAGTTATGATGCTGCTATCGCTAATTACTTTAATAAAAAAGATAACTTAGTACCTGAAAAATTAACATTATCGTATAAACTTCAAGATAGTCTTCGTTATGGGGAAAACCCTCATCAAAAAGCTTATCACTATGTACAAGATAATAACGAAAGTTATGCTTTGCAAAATGCTGTGCAACTTCATGGTAAAGAAATGTCATACAATAACATTCAAGATGCTTCTGCAGCACTAGATATTCTTTCAGAGTTTGATGAAACTACATGTGTTGCTGTTAAACACATGAATCCATGTGGAGTAGCGACAGGAAATTCTGTATTCGAAGCATATAGTCGTGCATATGAAGCGGATCCTGTATCAATCTTCGGAGGAATCGTTGCAGTAAATGGAAAAGTAGATAAAGAAACTGCTGAAAAAATGCACAGTATCTTTTTAGAAATTATATTAGCGACAGATTACGATGAAGAAGCGTTAGAAATACTAACTAAAAAGAAAAATCTACGTATTTACAAACTGTCAGAAAAAAATAATAATCATGAACAACAAATTAAAAGTGTACGAGGTGGAATCTTAGTACAAGATTTTAATGATAAACTAGCAGATGAATATGAAAGTGTGACTGAGAAAAAAGTTGATGAAACTCAACAAAAAGATATTGAGTTTGGCTTAAAAGTGGTAAAACATGTTAAATCAAATGCAATAGTAGTAGTAAAAGATGGGCAAACTTTAGGAATTGGTGCTGGTCAGATGAATAGAGTAGGTTCATGTAAAATAGCTTTAGAACAAGCAGGAGAAAAAGCAAGAGGTGCAGTGCTAGCTTCAGATGCATTTTTCCCAATGAGAGATAGTGCTGATATTGCGGCTGATTACGGTATCGCTGCGATAGTGCAACCAGGTGGATCTATACGAGATCAAGAAAGCATAGATGCATGTAATGAGAAAGGTGTGGCGATGGTCTTCAGTAAAATACGTCACTTTAAACACTAATATGGCTAAAGTATTAGTAGTAGGAAGCGGCGGTAGAGAGCACGCTATCGCTTATAAATTCCATAAAGAAGGTCACGAAGTACATATGGCAGGAATTAATCCTGCAGTCGAAGAATTTGGAGTATGTGTAGCATTAACAGAAGACCAAATACCAAGCTACGCAAAAACAAATGGTATCGACCTTGTTTTCGTTGGCCCGGAAGTGCCATTAGTTAATGGTCTAGTAGATGAACTACAAAAAGAAGGTGTACGTGCCTTTGGACCATCTAAACTTGCAGCGCAATTAGAAGGAAGCAAAGTATTCTCAAAAATGATGATGAGAAAGTACGATATTCCGACTGCAAAATATGAAAGTTTCAATGATTATAAACAAGCTAAAGAGTACTTAAGCAAGCAAAAAGCTCCGATTGTTCTTAAAGCAGACGGACTAGCAGCGGGGAAAGGTGTAATTATAGCGAATACTCTAGAAGAAGCACAAGCTGAACTTAAGGAAATGATGTGCAATGCTAAATTCAATAAGGCCGGTTCTAGTGTCGTTATTGAAGAATTTCTTCAAGGTGAAGAATTTTCGTTGATGTGTTTTGTTTCTGATAGAAAAGTATATCCGATGGAAATTGCTCAAGATCATAAACGAGCTTTTGATAATGATGAAGGATTAAATACTGGAGGAATGGGAGCATATCTTCCACTTAAGAAAATTACTCAAGAAGACATTGATGAAGGGGTTAGAAATGTTGTTCAACCCATGGTTGATGCTATGAGTGATGAAGGAATGCCATTTTACGGTATATTATATGCCGGTCTTATGAAATGTCATGATGGTGTAAAAACTATTGAATTTAATGTTCGTTTTGGAGATCCAGAGAGTGAAATTCTACTTCTATCATTAGAGAGTGATTTATACGAAATAGCAAACAATATTATAGATGGTAAAGAAGTAGAGTTAAAATGGAGTGAGGATGCTTTTATCGGTGTTGTAATGGCAGCGAAAGGATATCCTGAACACAGTGAAAAAGGAGCTGTAATACACGGCTTAGATAAAGTGTCAACACCAGTATTCCATATGGGAACTAAGCGTGTAGGTGATGATATAGTAATTAATGGTGGTCGTGTATTATTAATTTGTGCACAAGGAAAGAGCTTGCAAGAAGCGTATAAAAAAGTGTATAATGAGATAGTAAAAATAGAATGTGAAGAACTATTTTACAGAAAAGACATCGGTCATTTGTCATTATAATATTTTTAGATAGATCGATTGAAATAAAAAAACATCAGGAGATTATTGCAATGATTGAAAGATATAGTAGAGAAGAAATGCGTAATATCTTTAGCGATGAGAATCGTTTTAAAGCATATTTAGAAGTAGAACTTTATGCGACAGAAGCTTGGAGTACATTAGGTGTTGTACCAAAAGAAGATGTTGAAAAATTATTCGCTAATGCAAAATTTGACCTACCAGGTATTTTAGAATTAGAAAAAGAAACAAAGCATGATATAGTAGCATTTACTCGTAATGTTTCTAGTTATCTAGGTGATGAAAAAAAATGGGTGCACTATGGATTAACATCTACTGATGTTGTTGATACTGCTTATGGATATTTATATAAACAAGCTAATGATATACTTTACAGAGATCTATTAAATTTCCAAGAAGTATTAAAGGAAAAAGCACTACAATATAAATTCACACCATGTATCGGACGTACTCACGGGGTTCATGCTGATATTAGCAGCTTTGGATTAAAATTCGCACTTTATTATGATGAATTTAATCGTCATATCAAACGTTTCAACGAAGTAAGAAAAATTATTGAAGTAGGAAAAATTTCTGGAGCCGTAGGTACATTTTCAAATACACCACCAGAAGTTCAAGACTATGTTTGTGCAAAATTAGGAATTGAATCAAGTAATATTTCAACACAAACTTTACAACGTGATAGACATGCTGATTACTATGCAACGTTAGCATTAATAGCAAGTTCAATCGAAAAAATTGGGGTGGAAATTCGTCATCTACAACGTACAGAAGTAAGAGAAGCAGAAGAATTCTTCTCGAAAAATCAAAAAGGTTCAAGTGCAATGCCTCATAAACGTAATCCAATCTCAAGTGAAAACATGGCAGGGTGTGCTAGAATTATGCGTGGATACATGTTTGCAGCTTACGAAAATATTCCATTATGGCATGAACGTGATATTTCTCACTCAAGTGCAGAAAGAATTTTAAGTAATGATGCAACAACATTATTAGATTATATGTTAAACAGATTTACTAATGTTGTGAAAAATCTAACAGTATTTACAGATAACATGATTAAAAATATTTATGCCACTAACGGTGTGATTTTCGCTCAAAGAACTATGAGTAACCTTATCGAAAAATACTCATTCTCTCGTGAAGAAGCATACGATTTAGTACAACCACTTGCGATGAAATCTTGGTTCGAAGGTATTCCATTTAGAGAGCTTCTTGAAGAAAATGAAACTATTAAAAATACAGTTTCTAAAGAAGTGTTAGATAGTTGTTTCGATCTAAATGTACATCTAGTAAATATCGATAAGATCTATAAACGTATTCCAGGATTGGAAGATTAAAATAAAAAACAAAGACCAAAGAAAAGAGGTAGATTAAATGAAGTCAGACTTTCAAATTTCAAACGAATGTGAAAAGAAACATATTGCTGAAGTAGCAGGAAAATTAGGGATAAAAGAAGAAGATTTAATATTATACGGAAATCACAAAGCAAAAATTCAAACAAAAAATATCAAGAAAGATATTAGTGAAGATGCTAAACTAGTATTAGTAACATCTATTAACCCAACATCAAGTGGTGAAGGGAAAAGTACTGTAACTATCGGTTTATCTGATGGATTAAATAAAATCGGGAAAAAATCTTGTGTTGCACTACGTGAACCATCTTTAGGACCTGTATTAGGAAGAAAAGGTGGAGCAGCTGGTGGAGGATATGCACAAGTTGTACCGATGGAAGATATTAACCTACACTTTACTGGAGATATGCATGCTATTACTACAGCGCACAATGCAATCGCAGTACTAGTAAATAACCATGTATTTCAAGGTAACGAATTAGAGATTGATAAGATTGTCTTTAATCGTGTTATGGATATGAACGCACGTGATTTACGTCATATTAAAGTTAATGCTGGAACTGACTTAGAGCGTCTTGATGGATTCGATATTACAGTAGCTAGTGAAATCATGGCAATCTTATGTTTATCAGAAGGATTAGGAGATCTTAAAGAAAAATTAAGTAATATTCTTGTTGCTTACAACAAAAAAGGTGAACCTGTTTACCTAAAAGATTTGAAAATTGAAGGTGTTATAACTTCATTATTAAAAGATGCGATTAAACCAAATATTGTTCAAACATTAGAAAACAACCCAGCGATTATTCACGGTGGACCATTCGCAAACATTGCGCATGGATGTAACTCAATCTTAGCTACAAAAACAGCTTTAAAATTTGCTGACTATGTAATTACAGAAGCTGGATTCGGAGCTGATTTAGGAGCTGAGAAATTCTTAAACATTAAATGTCGTAAATCAGGTTTAAGACCAAAAGCTGCAGTGGTAGTTGCAACAATTAAAGCATTAAAACTACACGGTGATATTGAAGAAAAAGATCTAAAAGAAGAAAACTTAGAAGCATTAGCTAAAGGTGTTCAAAACTTAGAAAAACATATCGAAAACTTACGTAAATTTAATTTACCAATAGTAGTAGCTCTAAATGTCTTTGTTACTGATACAGAAAAAGAATTAGCGTTCTTGGAAAACTGGGCAAAAGAACAAGGCGTAGAATTCTCTCGTACAGAAGTATGGGAAAAAGGTGGTCTTGGTGGAATAGACCTAGCAGAAAAAGTAGTAAAAGCTGTTGAAGGAAACGATAAAGAACTTCAATTATTATACAAAGATGAAGCTTCAATCATTGAAAAAATTGAAACTGTATGTCGTGAAATATATGGAGCTGATGGAGTTAACTTCTCTGATGAAGTTAAGGCTGAAATCGAGAAAATAGAAAATCTTGGATTCAAGAACTTACCAGTATGTATGGCAAAAACTCCAGCTTCATTAACAGATAATGCAAAAATTAAAGGTCGTCCTACTGGATTTAACATTACTATTAACGATGTTAAACTACGTAGTGGTGCAGGATTCGTAGTAGCTTATGCGAATAAAGTATTAACAATGCCAGGACTTCCAAAAGTACCAAGTGCATTAAATATCGATATCGATGAAGAAACAGAAACAATCTTAGGAATCTTCTAATATTATATTAATAACAAGTAACTCGAAAAATAGTTTATGCTATTTTTTGAGTTATTTTTTTGTTTTACTTTTTCAATGTAGTTGACAGGGTTCAATTATGATTGTTTTTAATGAAAACGCATAAAAGTGAACAAAGTGTGAAAATAAGCTATATCGTACGATAATTTTGAGTTTTTTATAAAAAATGGTTGTAAACGTCTGTATTTGTGATATAATTATTAATGGAAAAAATAATTGCTTTCAGGAGGCGTAACTAATGTCAATAATCGTAGTAGTAGGTTCACAATGGGGAGATGAAGGTAAAGGTAAAATTACCGACTTTTTAGCAGAACGTGCGGATGTAATTGCTCGTTATCAAGGGGGTAACAATGCAGGACATACTATTAAGTTTGATGGAAAAACTTACAAACTTCAATTAATCCCATCTGGAATTTTTAATGAAGAAAAACTTTCAATTATCGGAAATGGTCTAGTAGTAGATCCTAAGTGGATTTGTAGTGAGATTGATAGACTAAGAGAAAGTGGAGTTACTTGTAAGGGACTAAGAATCTCTAATAGAGCACACGTAGTATTACCATATCACTTAAAACTTGATGAGGTTGAAGAAGCTCGTCGTGGAGAAAATAAAATTGGTACTACTAAAAAAGGTATCGGACCATGTTATGTGGATAAATACAAACGTTGTGGTATCCGTATAGCTGATTTATTAGATGCTGATCTATTCAAGAAAAAATTAGAACAAAATCTGAAAGAAAAAAATGAACTATTCGAAAAAATCTATGAAACTGAAGGATTCACAGTAGAAGAAATCTTCAATGAATACTTCGAATATGGAAAACAATTAGCACAATATGTTACAGACACTTCTAAAGTATTAGAAGATGCGCAAAACGAAAATAAAAATATCTTATTCGAAGGTGCGCAAGGTGTAATGCTAGATATCGATCACGGAACATACCCATATGTTACTTCATCTAACCCATCTGCAGGTGGAATCACAGTAGGTAACGGATTTGTTCCAACAAACGGACTTAAAGTATTAGGTATTTCAAAAGCTTATACATCACGTGTAGGTGATGGACCTTTCCCAACAGAATTATTCGATGAAATTGGGGATACAATTCGTGAAGTTGGTCATGAGTATGGAACAGTTACTAAACGTCCACGTCGTATTGGATGGTTTGATACTGTAGTAATGCGTCATTCAGCTCGTGTATCAGGTATGACTAATCTGTCAGTAAACTGTCTAGATGTACTTTCAGGTCTTAAAGAAATTAAAATCTGTACAGCTTATGACTATAAAGGTGAAATCTTAACTGAATATCCAGCTAATGAAAATATCATTAAAGATTGTAAACCAATCTATGAAACATTACCAGGATTTGAAGAAGATATTACAGGTGTTAAATCACTAGATGAACTTCCTAAAAATGCAAGAAAATATCTAGAAAAAATTGAAGAATTAGTAGGGGTTAAAATCTCTGTCTTCTCTACAGGACCAGACAGAACACAAACTCACTTATTAGAAGATTTATGGAACTAGTATAAAGATTAATATAAAAAAGAACCTCGAGGTATAGAGTGTAATGCCTTGAGGTTTTTTAGTGGAATTCAAATATAAATCTATATATTACATACGACAGATTTGTCACATAAATTTCTATATAAGGAAATTAAATGAAAAATACTTTACAATGGGACATATTTGTCATGTTTTAAAAATATAAGTTAATTTAATGATAAAATATAGAAGGAAACATTATTATAACAGTATTTACTTACATCTATTTTAGATAATTATAGTAATAAATTTTAGCTAATATTAAATTTAGGAGATGAAGAATGAACGATAATAAAATGCATGGACGAGTTTTAAAAAAACTAAGAGAGGAAAGAGGATATAAATTAAAAGATGTAGCAGGTGATGTGATATCTACAAGAACACTAATGCGTTTTGAAGCTGATGAAACTAGTATTTCTATTTCTATTTTTGAAAAATTATTGGATAATTTGAATATTAATTATCTAGATTATTTTACTTTTTATTTGGATAATACCGACTCTGAAACTACTGAATTTGCTAATAAATTGCAGAAACTGTTACAATCTGGTTCTTCATCAAAGTTAGTAAATGAATGTAAAAAAGAGCTAAAGAAAAAAGATATAGATTTTAGTAAGAGATTAACTATATTGATTTATTTAAATAATATTCTATGGGATAAGGATAAAGAATTATTTGAAGAGAATCGAATATTAATAAAGGATAGAATTGATTCATTGGATAAATTGGGATCTGATGAAATTTACGGAC
This sequence comes from Gemella sp. 27098_8_155, assembly GCF_041433725.1. Taxonomy (NCBI): domain Bacteria; kingdom Bacillati; phylum Bacillota; class Bacilli; order Caryophanales; family Gemellaceae; genus Gemella; species Gemella sp. 27098_8_155. Next base: position 206,213 of record NZ_JAPWCA010000001.1, on the reverse strand, counting down.
TGTTTATTTTAATATATTCGTCTTCAAAAGGTGATTATTCAGTAGAATATATTGAAAGGGTTATTGAAGATTGCTTTAAAAATATCCCAGTAAGAAACTATTTGAGTAAATATATGAGTGCTGCATATTGTGATTTGTTAAAAGTAGCGCTATCGTTCTTAGTGAGAGCTGGTTACTATGAATTAGCTGAGAAAAGATGCAAAGAGACGCTTAAGCTATTTAATGAAAATCCGTTGTTAATAAATAGAGCTGCTTTTTCTAAGGAAGTCGTTGCAATAATGGCTACGCTATATTTAAGGCAAAATAAGGAAGAAGGAGTTATTTTAGCGAATAAAATTCTGAAATATGAAGATATTGTTGCTGAGATTACTGGTGATTCTTATTACAGACAGGTAAGGGATGTAACTTATGAAGCTTATTGTAAAGTTAATAAGACAGGTATTGATATAGAATTTTAATAATAGATGTATTTATAAAATAATATATTTTAAAGAAACTAATTTACTACATAGTGATTTAGTTTCTTTTTTACATGTTCAATGTATTAATATAACTTTTAATATTAATTAATCCAAAGAAATAAGAGGACAGTTTTGTCATATTTAAGAAGAAAAATAAGTGAAATATTAACTATTTATTAAGTAATGTGACGATTTCTTCGTAATTTATGTTAACTCTGATACTATATGATAAAATTATCTTTATAAAGTGATTATTTACATATTTTTATGGAGGAATTAATTATGATAAAAAGGAAACAGAAGTTTTCCCTTAGGAAAAATAAACTAGGAGCAATGTCGGTTCTTTTAGGAATTAGTTTTGTTGGAGCTGTTGCTAGTGGCGGCGATGTTAAAGCGGGTGATGTTAATACTGAAAATACACCAAAGCTAATTGAAAAAGAAGTAGTAGGTAAGACTACAAAACAAGATGTAGAAAAAGCTCAAACAAAGGTAGATGCATCTAAAGAAGCAAAAAGCTTAAAAAATAAAGATATTGAAAATAAAACAATAGAAATTAATAATACTGATAAGAAAATTAATGAATTAAATTCAGAGATAGACAAGTATAAAGATGCTACTGATGAAAATATCAATAAAGCTGAAAAGAAAGTTGATTCAACTTCAAAAGATTTAAAAAATAAAACTAGTGAATTAGTAAAAACTAGAGAAGAAAAAGAAGGAAAAGAATCAGACTTAGAGACAGTTCGCCAAGATGTAGCAGAAAAATCTAAAGACTTAGAAACTAAAAAAGAGAAAGCTAAAGAAATCAAAGATGAAATTGATAATACAGAAAATGTTACTAAGAAATTAGAAACTGAAAAAGCTAAAGACAGTGAAGTGAAAAAAGAATTAGAAACAGAAAAATCTAATAAAGTAGCTGCTGAGAAAGAATTAGAAAAAGCTAAAGAATTTGATGCAAAATTAGCTGAAGATACTAAGAAAGCTGAAGAAAACTTAAAAGCTAAAAACGAAGAATTAAAAGCTAAAACAGCTGAACTTGATGAAGCGAAGAAAGATGAAAATACTAAAAAAGCAGAATATGATGCAGTTGTAATGCCTTATGGTAGAAACGTAAAATATAAAATTGCGTTAGACCAAAGATTCGTAGACAAATTCCAAGAGTTTATGGACTTAAACCTTAACTGGAGATCTAAAGGTTTAACATCTAAACAGTTCATAGCTAAAAAAATTGAAATGATTGATGAATTAATTGCAATTGAAAAAGAAATTGGTTATGAATTTAAATTCAACAATTATAACCATGAAGATGATTACGAAATTAACCTTAAAGATATGTCAGAAGAAGAAAGACTTAAAATGTCACAATATGGTATGCACCTACTGAACCAAGTTCGTAAACAATTTGGATTAGAACCATTAAAAGTCAACAAAAATTCAATGCAAATTGCTAAAGAAATCTCTGAAACAATGACTAGAGATAATCACAGTTCACTTGATGCAGGACACTATGTAAAAGGTATCTCTGAAGTAGCAGGTAAACACGGACTATTACGTGGAGGTAACTTCTACGAGAACTTATATAATGCTGGTTCTGAAACTAAAAAGGATAATACAATGTCAAGAAATGAGCTATATGCGCATGTTTACAACTCAGTGATGTTATTCTTCTATGAAGGAATTATCACAGGTGCTTATAGTCATGCCGAATCATTATATAAAGCTAATGACCCAATGGGATTAAGTGTCGCTCATTTTGAAAACGTTGGGTTGACTGATAATTCAAACAGAATGCCAAAAGAATTAATTGAAAAATACAAACAATACATTAAATTCGATGAATTTGGTAATATTCTTGAATATAAAGCAATGCCAATGGATATCTTCAATGAATTTGAAAAAGCAAGAGCAACGCTACCAAAAACTGGAATTATTAAAATCTCTTACATTAATGTAAAAGAAAGAAATGCAATCCCAGGTGAAGTTGCAAATCATATGCCAACTTATGATGATCCAAGCGATGAGGCAATGGAACGAGCTAAAGAAAACTATAAAGCTAAATACAGCAACGAATCTAAAGATACAGTAGAATTACCAGCAGTACCAGATCTTGAAAGCTTCAAGAAAGTATACGCTGATGCTGTAAAAGTTCGTGAAAGTAAAGAACAACCATTAGTAGATGCTAAAGCTAACGTAGATAGTGCTACTAAAGCATTAGACGAACTTAAAGCAATTGAAAAACAAACAGAAAAAGCAACAGCTAAAGTACAAGAAGTTGACGCTAAAATCAACAACTTAACTACTAAAGCAGATGAACAACAAAAAGTTGTTGATCAACTTGAGTTAGATAACGTTAAATACGTTGAAAAAATGACTAAATTGGCTGCTGATTTAGACGTTGCACAAAAAGATGTAGAAGAAAGTGCTAAATTATTAGATCAAGCTAAAGCCTTACAGAAAGAAACTGAAGATAAAATTAGCAAACTTAATACTAAGATTGCTGAACTAAAGTCTGATGTAAAAGCAACTGAAGAAGAATTGAATAAAGCAAAAGCTGATTTAGAAAAATTAAGAATAGATAGAATTCAGTTAGATCAAAATAAAGAAAAACTAGCTAAAGCTCAAGAAGAAAAAGCTAAGTTAGAAGAAGAACTAAAAACTCTTACTACTGAATTAGATTCAATTAAAAAACAATTATTAGAGGATACTAAAGAATTCGAGAGAATTCAAAGACAGTATAGATTAGAAAACTTCAAATGGGCAATATTAGCTGATAATAATACAATAGATCCAATAGAGTTTGATTTAGAGAAATATTTAAGAGATGAAGAAGAGAAGAAAAGACAATCTGAAATAATCCCAGAAATTCCAGAAACTCCTATTAAAGAAGAAAAACCTAATTTACCAGGAACACCAGAAGATAAGAATCCTGGAAAATCAGGTGAACTAGGAAAAGAATTAAATAAAGATCTAATCCCAGGTAAAGAACAAACTCTAGAAAAAGACCAAAACCCAAGGAAAAATCCAGGAGACAAACCAGATCCGAAACCGGGTCCTGAAGACACGCCAAAACCAGGTGACAAAGCTCCAGGTTCATCAAATAACCAACCTAACTTACAACGCACAAGAGTCAATTCAAATGGATTAAATACTCTACCTAATACAGGTGAAAATCAAACAGGAATGGCAACTGTAGCAGGATTAGTAGCATTAGCAGTAGCTGCGAAACTACGTAAAAATAAAGAAAATAATTAAGTTAAATAATAGTTTAATTGTCTCCCTTTTTATGAGAAGGGGGGACAATTATTTTATAAATATAAGTAGAAAAGAATAAAGTAGAAAACGAATATTGAAAAAATTAAGATAATAAAGCTTAAAATTAATTAATTAAATTTTAGTATTAAATTTTTATTAAAGAAATTTTAAGATAATGAATTTCTTAGAATTCAATACATCTAATTATTTCTTATTTCTGAGCGATTTCTACTGTTATAAAATAACAAAATTAATCTAAAGAATTTTAGAAAATAATTACTTTTAAAAAATAATTCTAGTATTAAATCCAAAAGAGTGTCACTGATGTCACTTTTGTGTAAATATAAACTATAAAATGCCAAAAAGTGACAATTTTAACACAAAACGTAAATTATGAAAAAATAATGCTATAATAATAAATGTCTATAAGAGTCCGTACTTATTATTTACTAAAACAAAGACAAAATATCTTGTTAACACTTTTGGTTGTTTTTTCGTTGACATAGATATGCTAGGGAAAAGAAGGTATAATTATAGAAAAGAAAGTTGAAGTTTATTAAAGATAATTTTGTTAACTTGCTATTATAAATTAATTTGAAAAAGTTGTTCAAAAGAATTTATATTTAACAAAATTGGAGAAAAATATTACGTACCTAAATATAATTAAGTAAAAAATATAATAATGATGAGAAAAGTATTAATTTTGAAGTTTATAAAACAAGGGTAATTAAACGGAGAAAAATATAGGCGTAAAAAAGAGTAACTGTGTTGTGTTGTGTTGTCGGTTACTCTTTTTTAATTTGTCTAAATTGTGAACATTTAACTTGAATGATTTAATAAAAATGAAAAAATCAAGCACTCTTACAACATTAATTACATTATTTATGTTATAATTGTACTGAGATTTATTTAGGAGGCGGATACTTAAGTGGACGAGAAAAAAATACATGGAAAAGTCTTCAAACAAATACGAGAAGAACGAGGCATAAAACTGAAAGATGCAGCAGGTGATGCCATTTCAGTGAGAACTTTAATCAGATTCGAGGCTGATGAAACTAGTGTTTCTTTAGATGTATTCGAAAAGCTACTTGTAAATATTGGTATTAAATATCATGATTATTTTTCTGAGTATATACCGCTTGTAGATTTCGATATATCTGAATTTTTAAGAGAAGTGAGAAATCTAGATTCGTCAGGAAGTACCACAGCTATTAGATCTTTGGCTGTAAAAAGCTTACAAAAAGATAAAATAAGTATGAATGAAAGACTATATATTGATCAGATTATTAGTATATCTGGTGATCTTGAGGGACCTAAGATAATTAAAGAAAATAGGGAAATTGTTTTAAATCATCTAAGAAGTTTAGATAGTCATAATTCTAATGAAATGTTAACATTAACTTTTATGTTAAGAACATCTACAGCAGAAGAATTTTCAGATGATTTTATTCGTCGTGTAATAGAGGAAAACATGAAACCTGTTATTTCAGATAGTATATTTTCTGTTGAGAGATCGGAAAGATCTCTGATATTAGTACATGGTGCTGTAGCATTGTTATCGAGAAGAGGATTTGTTGAAGAGGCTGAAGAAAGGTGTATAGAAGCTATAAATTTACTCAAGACGCATTATGCTAATGTTACTTATTTTCAGTATCATATGAATGCTTTTAACTACATATTAGCTCAAATTCAACTTAAGCTCAATAAACCTGAAGGAGTAGAACTTGCTAACAAATGTATACGTTATTTAGACGCACAAATTGCTTTAAACAATCTTCTTGCTGATAATTTAACTAGGGATAGATTAGTTAAATGGTTTTATGAGAGAAATAAAACAGGTATTGATTTTGAATTCTAAAAAATTATCTATTAATGATAGTGTAAATTAATTAAAAATGTGTTTATCCAAAATATCGAGAAACAAATGAATCTTGTGTTTTGGATTTTTATTTGTATTATTAATTAAAACGTTTTAAATTTATATGAATAATATAAGTTTAATTTTAAGTAAAAGCGTTATCATATAAATAAAGGTTGATAATAGTTATTAATCCTATTTAAGTTAAAATATTATAAAAAGAGGTGTAAAAAATGTCAATTTTAACTAAAGCTTGGTTATATATAACTAGGAAAAGTTTTAAATCATTTGTTATATTTTTGATTTTAGTAACAATGTCATCATTAATTTTAAGTACTATTTCAATAAAAAAATCAACAGATGCTTTATCTAAAGAAACTTTCCAGAATATAACTAGTAGTTTTTCTATGGAGATTAATAGAAAAACTAATCCAGGTACTGCAAGAGGTGCAGGTAACTTAATCGGGGAGGATATAGAAAAAATAAAGAATCTTCCTGGTGTGAAAAAATATATAAAAAGAATGAATGTGAGTGCCGATCTAGTTGATTTAGAACCACTAAAACTTGCTAATCACCAACAAGAGGAGAAAAACAACAAACAAAGACAACTTTTCTCTAAAACTGTAATTGTAAGTGGAACTAATGATTCTTCATTAGACGATAGATTCTCTGCTGAGACACTTAAGTTACAAGAGGGTAGACATCTTAAAGATGATGATAAAAACTCTGTTTTAATTCATGAAGGTTTTGCTAAGAAGAATAAAGTTAAAGTTGGGGATAAGATTAAATTAAAAGGTAATCCAAATGATGCTGATAATGAGAAAAAATCTGATAAAGAGGTAGAAGTTACTGTAGTTGGTATTTTTGGAGGACAAAATAAAGGTGTAACTTCTAGTCACATGGAGCTGTATGATAATATTTTTATAGCAGATACTCAAACTACTAAAACTTTATATAACTATGAAGATGGAAAAGAAATATATCAAGATGCAACCTTTTTAGTTGATGGAAAAGATAAGGTGGATAGTATAATTAACGATGCTAAGAAATTACCTATTAACTGGAAACAATATATGCTTGTTAAAAGCAATCAAAACTTCCCAGCATTACAACAATCATTAGATACAATATATAGCTTAACTAATGGAGTATTTATAGCTACAATAGTATTTAGTATAGTAATTCTTTCTTTAATTTTATTCTTATGGATAAACAGTAGAAGAAAAGAGATTGGTGTAAATTTAGCAATCGGGATGACAAAAGCAAGTATTATTGGTCAATTTATTCTTGAGGTTCTGCTAATTAGTATTCCAAGTTTTATAGCTTCGTATTTTGTTGGAAGTGCGATAAGTCAAAGTATGGGTAATCAAATTTTACAACAGTCAATTAAGTCGGTAAGTAAATCTATATCTAGTCAGGCTAATGGTGTTAATCTTGGAGCAAATGCAGAAGTTGAAGGTGCGAATAAAATTATTACAGCACTAGATGTAAGTGTAGGACTTGGCAATATGCTAACAGTAGTCGTTGTGGGAATTTTAATTATTATTGTTGCTGTAGGTATTGCTTCTAGTAGATTGGCTTATAGGAAACCAAAAGATTTATTATCGGATATTAACTAATGTAAGGAGAAACTCATGAGTATTTTTAATAGGGCATATCTTTATATTATTAGAAAAAAAGTTAGGAGTACCATTTTATTTTTCATTGTTACACTAATATCGTTGTTCTTATTGAGTGGAAGTATACTAAATACAACTGTGGGAACTATCTCTAAAAATCTATATAAAGATGTTAACTTTGGATTTACTATTGAAAGTATAGATAAATCAAATAAGGAAATAGAAAAGGATACTTTGAAGAAAATTAATGAAGTTGCTGGAGTAAACCAGAAGAATTATCTTTATGCGAAGTCTGTTAATGTAGTAGACAAAAAAGTTGTTCAAGAAAATCAAAATATTACCATTACTGAGGAAATAAAAAATAAGAGTAATTTAGTGATGATGAATGGAATAACTTCTACAAAAAATAATATAGATTTTAAAAGTGAAGTTCTGAAACTAGAAAAGGGAAGACATATAGAAGAAAATGATCAAAATAAAATCCTAGTTCATGAAAAATTTGCTTCAATGAACAATTTAAACTTAGGTGATAAGATTAAATTAGAACAAAATGGTAAAACTGTTGAATTTGTAGTAGTTGGAATTTTTTCAGGGGAGAAGACTAATAATTTTGAAGGATTAAGTTCAGATTTTATAGAAAATACAGTTTATACAGATTATAACTCTAGCCAAAAGTTATTAGACTATTCTTCTAATAACAAAGTTACATCTGTAGAGTATGGAGTTAATAATCCAACTAAGTTAGATGATATTATAAGAAGCGTTGAGAGTTTGGGAATAAATAATATCGCTGTCTCAAAATCCAACAAAAATTACGAATTAGTTACTTCTTCAGTTGAAAGTATTACAAAACTTACAAATATGATTAGAATTGGTAGTGTAATTGTAGGAGTTGTGATTTTATCACTAGTGCTTATGTTTTGGATAAGAGAACGATTATATGAAATTGGAGTTTTACTATCGTTAGGTATAAGTAAAATAAATTTAATTTTACAATTTGCTGTAGAAACTTTAATGGTTACGATATTTGGATTTTTATCAGCTTTAGGACTAGAGTTTATCTTACTTAAATATATTAGAGGTAATACTACAAGTATTTTTTCAGAAGATTTACCGAAAATAATTAGTGATGAACTAACTAAAATTTCGATTAATGGTTCAGATATTATTGGTGTGATAGTTGTTATGATAACTATTGTAATGATCTCAGTTATAGTTGCTTTACTACCAATATTAAAAATGAAACCGAAGAAAATTTTAACGCAAATAAATTAGAGAGGATTAAGAAATGTCGATTTTTAAATTAAAAAATGTAGATTACTTATATGAAAATAGCAAATCAAAAGTACTAAGTGGAATTACTTATAACTTTGAAGTAGGGAAGTTTTATGCAATAATAGGAAAGTCAGGTGCTGGTAAATCAACTTTATTATCTTTATTAGCTGGGTTAGATACTCCTTCTAGTGGGGAAATCTTATTTGATAACGTAAATATTGAAAAAATAGGATATAGTGAACACAGACGAAAAGATATTTCTTTAGTATTTCAAAATTATAATCTTATTGATTATTTAACACCATTAGAGAATCTAAAGCTAGTTTCGAAAAATGTGAATAAAGATATTCTTCTAAAACTTGGATTGGAAGAAGAGCAGATTAATCGTAATGTTATGAAACTTTCTGGAGGTCAGCAACAACGTGTAGCTATAGCGAGAGCATTAGTATCTGAAGCACCAATTATACTTGCTGATGAACCAACAGGAAACTTAGATGAGAATACTGCACAAGAGATTATTGATATTCTAAAAAAAGTTGCTGTTGAGAATAATAAATGTGTAATTGTTGTTACTCATAGTAACCAATTAGCAAATGCTGCTGATGTAGTATTAGAATTAAAAGATAAGAAATTGAAAGTTAAATAAAAATAAAGGGGTTGACTCAATCTATTAATTAGTTTGAGTCAACCCTTTTTAATGTTAAAGTTTAGTTTTTAGACAAAACAGTTTTTCTAGTTCGTCCATAGCTTCTTCAAAGCTGTATACTAGTGTACCATGTTTTAAAATACCACCAAGAACGTAATGGTTCATTGCATAGCTAGGTATATCGTATTTGTTAGCTGATTTTAATCTAATATCAGAATTAATAGCTATGATTTTTTTGTTCATTGCAATAGCTATTCCTAATTCTACCATAACTCCGCTGTCTTCGTTAGTTACATCTGCTAAGAATATGTCGCAATTTTCTACTGCGTATGTATCTCCATTGAAAATATCTTGTGGTGTAGGTAATGTTTGTTTATCTTCATTGAAAGGTTGCTCGATTGGATTGAAAACAGATAATCTTTCTCCGAATCTTTCACTTAATAATTTTCCCTCTTTTAAACGTTGAGCGATCTCCGCTTCATTAAATAATGCTCCTGCTAAATATAGTTTCATAGACAAAACCTCCTTTGTTGTTATATAAATTATAATATATTTAAGCTCTAATTTACAACTAATGTTTTAGGAAACTGATAGTGATTATATGTTCTACTAGTTATTTTAAACTATTTCTATTATAATAATTATAGTAGTATAGAAAAATATGTGAGGATATTATTAATGAAAAGTGTAGTACTTTGTGAAAAACCCTCTGTTGCTCGTGATATTGCGAGGAATTTAGGGGCTAAAAATAATAAAAATGGATGTTTAGAAGGAGATAAATATGTAGTTACATGGGCATTAGGACACTTGATTACCCTTCAAACACCGGATAAATATAAAGAATTTAATAATGTGAACTTAGAAAGTTTACCGATGATTCCGAAATATATGAAGACTGAGGTTATTAAGAAGACTTTTAAACAATATAAAGTAGTGGAGAATGCTCTAAATAGAAAAGATGTTAAAGAAATTATTATTGCAACTGATGCTGGACGTGAGGGAGAGTTAGTTGCGCGCTACATTATTGATAAAGCTAAATGTAATAAAAATATTAAACGTCTATGGATTTCATCTGTAACTGATAAGGCGATTAAAGATGGATTTAAAAATTTAAAAGATGGAAAAGAATATCTTGGGCTATATCACTCTGGGATAGCTCGCGCTAATGCGGATTGGTTAGTTGGGATTAATGCTTCAAGAGCCTTAACTCTGAAATATAATGCATCTTTAAACTGTGGTCGAGTTCAAACTCCAACTTTACAGATGGTTTTTGAAAGAGAAGAAAAAATTAAACAGTTTAAGCCGAAAGATTATTTTACATTTGAAGCTCAAATTGATGGTGTTAAGTTTAGCTGTAGTAACAGTGAGTTTAATTTAGGTAGAGCAGAACAGTTTATTAAGAAAAATATTAATAAAGACATTAAATTTAATGATGTTCAAAAAAAATCTAAGACTTCTTCGGCTAAACCATTATATAATTTAACAGATATTCAACAAACAGCAAGTGCTTTATTTGGTATGTCGCCGAAACAGACGCTGAATATTGTTCAAAGTCTTTATGAAAGACATAAGGTATTGACATATCCTAGAACGGATAGTAGATATTTAACAAGTGATATGAAAAATACTTTAAGAGATCGTGTGCAGGCTATAGGTGGAGATTTTAAAGAAATCACGGCTAAGTTACTAAGAGAAAAAGACTTAAATGCTAAGAAAATTATTAATAATGCAAAAGTAAGTGATCACCATGCGATTATACCTACAGAACAAAGACCAAATTATATGTCTATGTCTGAGATGGAGATGAAAATATATAATTTAGTGGCAAAAAGATTTTTAGAAAACTTACTACCTGACTATAAATATGAAGAAACAACTTACTCATTTACTCTAGAAAATAAGGTGTTTTCAGCAAAAGGTCTAAAAGTTCTTCAGGAAGGTTATAAAGTTTTAAGTAAAGAAGAAATCCAAGATAAAGTTATTAATCTAATGAATAATAGTCTTAAACTTGAATCATTAGTTTATAATAAGAAACAAACTACTCCTCCTAGTTATTATACTGAAGGTAGTTTAATATATGCTATGGAAAATCCATTTGAATTTGTTGATGATGAGAATGAAAGAAAAATTCTTAAGGAAACAAATGGTATCGGAACTGTTGCGACAAGGGCGGATATATTAGAGAAACTATTTACGAATGATTATTTAGTATTGGATAATGGAAGAATTAAAACTACTAATAAGGCTAAACAGCTACTTAATTTAGTTCCGAAAAATCTTAAGAGTCCGTCTCTAACAGCGGTATGGGAAAAACAACTTGATAATATTGCTAGAAATAAACTTTCTAAAGATAAGTTTCTAAATGATGTTAAACAATATACAAAATCTTGTATCGCAGAAATTAAAGATAGTGAAGATAAGTTCAAGCATGATAACATTAGTGGTAAGAAATGTGAAGAGTGCGATAGTTTTATGTTAGAAGTAGATAAAAAAGGAACTAAAATGCTAAAATGTTCTAATCCAAACTGTCGTAATCGCAAGGTGATTAGCCGTTTAACAAATCTTCGTTGTGATAATTGTCATAAGAAAATGACGTTATTCGGAAATGGGGAAAATGCTACATATCGCTGTCAATGTGGAAATTCGTTGAAACAAAAAGAAGTCGATAAGAGAATTAAATCAAGTAAAAAAGATAAGGCTAGCCGTGTAGATATGAAAAAATACATGAAGCAGGAAAAATTAGAAAATAACGCACTAGCAGGATTAGCAGGATTAAAGCTTAAGTAAAATTATAGAGATACATCTTGTTAAATTTATAGATTGAGTTTAATTAATGATGATGTTAAAAAAATTTTTTTCGTATAAATGTAGTGTTAAAAGCAAGTCTGTGCTATAATGTATATTGAAAAAATTTGTCTGAGAGGTATATAATGAAATATGTATCAGTGGCTGTAGATGGGCCAGCAGGATCTGGAAAAAGTACGATAACAAAAATGGTAGCTGAAAAACTAGGATTTAACTATGTTGATACTGGTGCTATGTATCGTGCATTAACTTATAATTTTCTATCTAATGATCTAAAAGAATTGGAAGAAAATAAAATTAAAGAATTACTTAAAGAGTTAGATTTTAGAGTAGAATATGTTGATGGTGTTCAATATGTATATGTAAACGATGTGGAAGTTAGTGATAAAATACGTACTGCAGAAGTTAGTAAGTATACTTCATTATTCGCTAAATCTCCTGCAGTAAGAGAATTCCTAATTGATACTCAAAGAAATCTAGCTCATACTAATAATATTATTATGGATGGACGTGATATTGCTTCAGTTGTCCTACCTAATGCAGATGTTAAAATATTTTTAACAGCATCTGTTGAAGAAAGAGCAAGAAGAAGGGTATTGGATTTTGAACGTCAAGGTATAGAAAATGTTGATTTTGAAAAAGTTAAGGAAGATATTAAAGCTAGAGATTGGCAAGATGAAAATAGAGATATTGCCCCACTAGTAAAAGTTGATTCTGCAACGTTAGTAGATACGACTTCTATGACTATTGACGAAGTTGTTGATAAAATGACTGAATTAGTGAAAGCTGTAGAAAGATAAAATTAAATAGGAGTGTAGCATGTATAATCTTATAAGAATATTATTAAGTTTATTTTATAAAACATTTTATAAAGTTACGATTGTTAATAAAGAAAAAATAGAAAATGCTAAAGGTGTAGTAATCTCAGGGAATCACCTGAGTAATCATGATCCATTATTATTCCCAGCTTTTTTCGAGAAAAATATCCGCTTCATAGCTAAAGAAGAATTGTTTAAAATAGTTTTTGTTAAACAAGCTTTAGAAGCGACAGGAGCAATTCCTATAAAAAGAGGCACATTTGATAGAACAGCGATAAATAACAGTATTAAATTACTTAAAGAAGGAGAAGTTATCGGGATTTTTCCTGAGGGTACTCGTTCTCATTCAAAAGATCTAGACCTTGGTCAATCTCATAACGGAGCGTCATTTATCGCTACGAGAGCGAAAACAAAAATTATTCCATTTGCTATTATCCCAAATAAAAATTTTAGAATTTTTTCTAGTATTAAGATAGTAATTGGTGATGAGATAGATGCTGCTTCTTTAAAAGAAGAAGGTAAGACTCATGACGAGATTACTGCTATATTAATGGAAAAAATTTCAGAATTGATTGCAAAGGAGAAATAAAGTGTACGAAAAAACGATTAAATTTAAATTAGAAAAAAAAATTTTCAATCAAGCTGGTTTTTTAGATAATAAATATGTTTACGAATGGATGAATCTTGCTAAGAAGTATTATTTAAACGGCTTAGGTATAGATATCGATTCTTTAATTAACTATAATTTATATTACGCTGATATTGATGTTAAGTATTCGATAAGATCCAATATAAGATATAATAGTCAAGATATTTTTATAAAAGCATGGATTGAAAAACATAGCGGAATCAAAACGATTTTTTCTTATGAATTTTTTGTGGATGGAGAAGTATTTATTATCGCTTCAAGTTCTCACAATATTCTAGGAACAGATAGTGACCGTGCTATAAGAATAGATAGAAATTTACCAAAATGGGATCAAATTCTTAAAGATGTTGTAGCAAATGAATATAAAGAGTAACTATAAATAATTAAAGGAGTTTCTCACTAATATGAAAATTTCATATTTTTGAGAGGCTCCTCTTATACTTTTAAAACTTTACGATGAATTTATGAATGTAGATATATTAAATATATCCTGTTTAATTGATAAATAATTGATTTTATTATATACTTTATAGTGGTTCAAAATATGTTTATTTTTTAAAAACATATTTAATTATTGAGAAAGAAAGGTAGATAGTATGATATATTTAGATAATTGTGCTACGACTAAACCGTATAAAGAAGCTCTAGATGCTTTTGTGGAAGTTAATACGTCTTATTATGGAAATCCAGCTAGTATCAACAAATTTGGAAAAACAACTAATAAGCTTCTTTCAGCTGCAAGAGCTCAAGTGGCAACTATTCTTGGTGTAGGGGAAGATAGTATCTTTTTTACTTCATGTGCTACCGAGAGTAATAATATTGCATTATTAGGAAGTGTTGAACACAAGAAAGATTTTGGAAATAGAATTATTGTTTCTAAGATAGAACATCCTTCAGTTTTAGAAACATTTAGAGAATTAGAAAGACGTGGTTTTATTTTAGACTATGTTAATGTTGATGAGAATGGTATTATAGATTTAAATCATTTAAAATCATTATTAACTAAAGAAACTATATTATTAAGTGTGATGCAAGTTAATAATGTATTCGGGGCAATTCAACCTATCAATGAAATTTCAGAGATACTAAAGGATTATCCAAAAGTTCATTTTCATGTCGATGGTGTTCAAGGAGTATTAAAAAATAGTATTGACCTTTCAAAAGTTGATAGTTACTCTATTTCTGCACATAAATTTCATGGATTAAAAGGTATTGGAGTGTTGTATTTAAAATCTAGACGAACAGTTCATAATATTACTTTTGGTGGTGGACAAGAGGATGGATTACGTAGTGGAACAGTAAATGTAGCAGCTGCGGTAAGTTTAGCAAAATCATTAAGATTATCGCAAGAAAAAGTTGAAGTGATAAAAGTTAAACACAAGGAATATAAAAAACTTATTGTTGATGAATTCTCTAAATATAAGCATATAGTAATTAATTCGCCATTGAGTGAAAATTTTGTGGATTCAATTGTTAATATTAGCTTACCAAAAATTAAGGGTGAGGTAATTGTTAACGCCTTGAATGATAGAGGTATTATGGTTTCTACAACTAGTGCTTGTTCTTCAAAAACATTCCATCTTAATGAGGCATTGTATGCAAGAGGATTATCTAAGGAAAATATAGAAGGTAGTATTCGAGTTAGTTTCTCATATGAAACTACAAGAAAAGAAGTTGAAACGTTTATTGAAGTATTAATAGATGAGTACAATAAAAAATTTAAAGAGGTAATTGAAAGTGGAATTTAGTCATATTATAGTAAGATACGGAGAACTTACTCTAAAATCTGGGAATAGAAATGAATTTCTAAAAAAACTTACAAAAAATATTAGATATAATTTACAAGGGTTAACAGGTTTTCATGTTCAAACAAAAAGAGATAGAATGTATATACATTTAGATCATAATGAAGATGTTCATGAAATTATGGAAAGATTAAAAAGAGTACCAGGTATTCATAATTTTTCACCTGTACTAAGAGCGGGATTAGATGTTGAAGAAGCTAAGAAGGTTATTGATAAGCTGCTTGAAACTAAGTTAGATAAGGAATACAAATTTAAAATTCAAACAAAAAGACCAAATAAAAACTTCCCGCACAACACAAATGAATTAAATAATGTATTTGGAAGTCATGTGTTAATAAACTATAAAAATCTAAAAGTAAATGTAAAACAACCGGATTTTGTTATTAATGTGGAAGTTCGTAGTGAAGGAATATTTATTTTTACTGATTTTATAAAAGGAGTGGGAGGGTTCCCAGTTAATACTTCTTCAAAAGCTTTATTACTATTATCTGGTGGAATTGATTCACCAGTAGCTGCACACACACTTCAGGTTAAGGGTGTAGAAGTTGAAATGATTCATTTTCAATCACCTCCTTTCACTTCTGCGGAAGCTCTACAAAAGATTTTTGATTTAACTACAAAATTAAGTCAAGTAGTAGGGAAAATTAAATTACACGTTGTTAACTTCACTAAGTTACAAACAGAGATTGTTAAACGTGTTCCGTCGAATTATACTATGACTTCGACAAGAAGATTCATGTTACGTATAGCTGAAGAAGTAGCTAAAAAAGAAGGATGTTTAGCAATTGCTACAGGAGAATCATTAGGTCAAGTAGCTTCTCAAACACTAGAGTCGATGAATTGTATTAATGAGGTAACTAACCTACCGATATTAAGACCACTATTGACAATGGATAAAGTAGATATAATTAAAATTGCTCAAGAAATTGAAACATTAGAAATTTCTAATCTTCCTTTTGAAGATTGTTGCACAATTTTCACACCAAAGGCACCAAAAACAAAACCAAGATTAGAAAAAATTAAAGCTTATGAAGCACGAGACGATTACTCAGATTTAATAACTGAGACATTAGATAGTGTTCAAACATATTTATTTGATAAAAATGGTAGAGTTATTACTCAAGATATGAAAGAACAAGAAGCTAAAAAAGAAGAAAAAGAAGATTTTTCAGATTTATTATAAAATAGAAAGTGAGATAATTAATGGAAAAAAAAGTAATTGTAATTGGAGCAGGACTAGCAGGAAGTGAAGCTGCTTGGCAACTTGCAAAACGTGGAGTAAAGGTTGATCTTTATGAGATGAGACCTAAGAAAATGACTCCAGCTCATAAAACACAAAACTTTGGAGAGTTAGTTTGTTCTAACTCACTACGAGCTAACAATATAACTAACGCTGTTGGATTATTAAAAGAAGAGATGAGAATGTTAGATTCAATCATTATTAAATGTGCGGATGCAACTCAAGTACCAGCTGGTGGAGCACTTGCGGTAGATAGAGATAAATTCTCAGAAATGATTACTGAAACTATTAAAAATCATCCAAATATTAATGTTATCGGTGAAGAACTACCACAAATTCCTAAAGGAGATGTGCCTGTAATAGTAGCAACAGGACCACTTACATCAGATGCATTAAGTCAAGATATTAGAAACTATACTAAACAAGATGGATTATATTTCTATGATGCAGCAGCACCGATTATAGAAAAAGATTCTATCGATATGGAGAAAGTTTATCTTAAATCAAGATATGATAAAGGAGAAGCAGCTTATTTAAATTGTCCGATGACAAAAGAAGAATTCACTAATTTCTATAATGAATTAATAACAGCTGAAGCTGCTCCGTTAAAAGAATTTGAAAAAGAAATTTACTTTGAAGGGTGTATGCCTTTTGAAGAAATGGCAAAACGTGGAGAGAAAACTCTATTATTTGGACCGATGAAACCAGTAGGATTAGAAGATCCAAAAACTGATAAACGTCCATATGCTGTTGTTCAATTGCGTCAAGATAACAGTGAAGGAACTCTATACAATATTGTTGGATTCCAAACACACCTTAAATGGGGTGAACAAAAGAGAATAATTAATATGATTCCTGGGCTTGAAAATGCTAATATCGTACGATATGGTGTTATGCACAGAAATACATACTTAAATTCTCCACAATTATTAGAAAAAACATATAGATTAAAAGAAGAAAAAAATATTTATTTCGCTGGTCAAATGACAGGGGTAGAAGGATATGTTGAAAGTGCAGCTTCAGGTATTGTTGCGGCGTTAAATGCGCTTTATAATACTGAAGACAGAGATGTAGTATTTCCAACTGAAACAATGATAGGGGCAATGGCTAACTATATCGTTGATAGCACAAGTAAAAACTTCCAACCAATGAATGCGAATTTTGGTATTATCAAACCACTTCCTGAAAGAATCAAAGATAAAAAGGAAAAATATGAAAGATATGCTAAAAGATCGCTAGAAATGTTAGAAAATTTCAAAATTGATTAAATTAATTTTTAAAAAGTCTTACAATTTATTGAAATAAATGTTATAATAGTCAGGGAAGTATTTTGTAAGGAGAAAATTAATGGCAAGTTTATTACAAAAAACAAGAAAAATTAGTACAATTTTACAAGAAGGACGTCACGATAACGTAGACTTTGAAGCTATGGCTATGCGTCTTAGTCCGATTTTAGATTCAGTAGTTTATATTCTAGATACTGAAGGGAATATTCTTGGTTATGATTCAATCGTTGATTATTCAAATGAACGTATGGAAAAAATTATCCAAGAACGAAAGGTTCCTAAAGCGTATTTGGATGCAACATTAAAAGTTTATGCTACAAAGGTTAATATTCCTTTCCAAGAACCATTATCAATTTTCCCCGAAGAAGAAGAAGAACGCTTTGAAGGAAACAGTTATACTGTAATCCTACCAATTCGAGGTGGTGGAGAACGTTTAGGTACACTTGTAATTGGTAGAATGGATAATGATTTCAAAGATGATGATTTAGTTTTAGCTGAGTATGCATCTACAGTAGTAGGTATCGAGATTTTACATGAAAAACAAGATAAAGAGAAAAACTTAGCAAGAGATAAAGATATGGTTAATATGGCTCTGAACTCATTATCATTCTCTGAGAAAGAAGCTATTGAACATATCTTTAGAGAATTAGATGGAACAGAAGGATTATTAATTGCTAGTAAGATTGCCGATAGAGTAGGAATTACTAGATCTGTAATCGTAAATGCTCTTAGAAAATTAGAGAGTGCAGGTATTATTGAATCTAAATCATTAGGTATGAAGGGTACATATATTAAAGTACTAAAAGAATATTTCTTAGAATTAATGTTTTCTAACGAATTTTAATAAGTAAAATTGTAAAAAAAGAAAGGTTGTAGATTTACAGCCTTTCTTTTTTTACTTGAAAATTATTTAGTATTCTATTTAGTTAATTTATCAATAAATTTTTTATTGTTAATAATTACTCTCGTGTGTGAAGCATCGCCGATTTTTTTATCTTCTTCGAAGGCTTCTAAAGAAAAAATAATAACTTTTTCTTTAATAACTTCAGTAATTTCTCCTTGAATTGCAATTTCTTTACCAACCAAAGTAGGAGCAAGATGGTTAATATTTATATTACTTCCAACACTACCAAATTCATCTGATAAGAAAGCATTCAGGTATGTTTTAGCAGCATTTTCCATAAATGCCACAAGACTTGGAGTGGCTAATACTTCTAGATCACCGCTTCCCATGAATTTAGCTGTGTTTGTATCTGATACGGTATATTTTTGTTTGAATTGTTTATTAATTTCTATATTCATAATTTTACTCCTATTGAATTATTCATAAAATGTAACTTCGTAGTCTACGAATTCATTATTTTTGTAATTGAATTTAGCTGAGAAGAATGGTTTATCTTTAACTAACCAATCAAGGAAGATATAGTCACCTTCCCATGTTTTTATATTTTGGATTTCAGATTTTTTAACCCATACTAAGTCACCTTCGTTACAATCTTCTGTCAGTGTACCTTTGTAGTTAGATGCAGTAAATACATAAGTATACCAGTCACGTTCACCATCGAAATTAGGGAAGGTAATAATACCTCTTAATTTAGGGTTAATAATATCTAAGTTTGTTTCTTCTTTTACCTCTCTAATTACGCAATCTTCTGGACTTTCCCCAGGTTCAAACTTTCCGCCAACACTAATTGTTAATCCTTCGTGAATATCGTTTTCTTTCTTTGTTCTTTTTAACATTAAGAAACTATCGCCATTGTCAATGTAGCACATAGTAGCTAATACATTATTCATTATATTATCATCTCCTCATATTTAAAGAAAAAGTAGGAAAGAGGATTTACCTCAATACCTACTTTCTTTTGTGAAAAATTTTTATTAAAGTTTTAAATAGCTTCGTTTAACGTTTTTTATCTAAACCTACAGCGTCTAGTAATGCAACAAATACTGTAAACATTACAGAAAGAATAGCACAGTCACGAAGTGTATTAACTTCACCATTGCTACCTAAAATAGATGATACGATAAATATTACAATAAATGCGAATATAAATGACCAAATTAGTGAAATAATATATTTCATCGTTATCACTCCTTAATTTTTTCTTATACTAACTATTATACAACTATTATCGAAATCTAGCAACATTTTTAATAATAAATTGTATTTATAACATTTGTGTGTAATAATTAAAGTAGTGATATATATAATATGTTATTGTACAAAAAAACAATGAAAACGAATCTAATTTTTCATAGTTTTCTAGAAATTTTCAAAAAATATGATATAATAAAATAAATAAAACTTTGGAGGTAGTTTATGTATCAAAAATTATATATCGATAAGAATTTAAAAGATAATATTTCAAGTGATATAAAACAATTGTTTTTTGATAATGAGATACCTTTTGAATTTATTGAAAGTCCAGACATTTTTGAATCTAATGTTTTGTTTTTAACTGATAATAAAAATAACCTTAGTTCTACATTGGCTAATGTATTCTTAATGAAACAAGAATATGATTTTCTAGATGTTAAAAATGCTATTTTTATTAGAAGTGTTGAAGACATAGTAAGGGTATTTAAAAATGATGTTTGGAAAAAATGGGCACAAGAGCTTCAATTTCTTTCTCAATGCAGTTTAGCTTATAGTAAAGATAAATTTGATAGAGAGCGATCAGAAAGAATTAGAGAAATTGCATGTGAAATGTTATCATATAAATATGATATTCCTGTAGAGAAAGTTAAGCTAGATTTTGCTGGAGAATTGGGATATCAAACACCTAAAGTAGAAACAAGAGCAGCCGTTATTAAAGATAACAAAATTTTATTAGTTAAAGAACAGTTTGATGGTAAGTGGGCTCTTCCGGGTGGTTATCAAGATGTTAATATGAGTATCAAAGAGAATGCAATAAAAGAAGCTAGTGAGGAAGCAGGAGCTGTTGTTAATCCTGTGAAAATTATTGCAGTACTTGATTATAATAGACATCATCATGTAAATTTTCCATTTGGAATGGTTAAGGTGTTTGTTTTATGTGAATATGTGAGTCATAGTTTTGTTGAAAATACTGAAACATTGGGAGCAGAATTTTATTCGCTTGATGAATTACCAGAATTATCAACAACTAGAACGACAAAAAAACAATTAGAAATGTGTTTCGATTGTTATAATAATATCGAAAATTGGGAAACTATATTTGATTAATTTTTATGAGGAGTGATTTTAGAGTTTATGAATTTACGAGAGACATTGATTAATAAAAATCTTCCAGTACATGAACAATTGATGTTCTGTTTATTGTTGACGGTTATGGGTGGTTTTTTTGATGCATATACATTTGTTAACTGTGGAGGTATTTTTGCTAATGCTCAAACGGGGAATTTGATTTTTGTAGGTATTGATTTAATTGAGGGGAATTTTGGAGAGGTCCTACATTATTTAATCCCTATATTTTCTTTTGTTGTAGGGGTATTAGTAAGTAAGTTTATTGAGTACAGGTATAAAGAGTTATCTATTTTCAAGCATATATTTATGTTATTATTGATACAAATGACATCTTTAATAGTAATTTCAATAAAACACCAGTTTTTTGGAATCGATGTGAGACCTATCGTTATTTCTTTTATTTGCGCAATTCAATATGATGGTTTTAGAAAAGTTAATAATTTAGTATTTGCTAGTGTATTTTGTACTGGTAATTTACGTTCAATGAGTGAGCATCTATACAAGCTTGTTGTTTTGAAAAAACAAGAGAGTAAAACACCGTTAATTATTTATTCTACAGTAATTAGTGTATTTTTATTCGGAGTAATTTTAGGGGCAGCTATGTCGAAATATTATCTACATAAAGCGATTATTGTTCCTATTGGTATAATTTCTGTTAATTTAGTTTTTATTGTTGTTATTTATAATAAATTCGGAAGAAAAAAATTAGTATAAAATAATAAAATTTCAAGGCGATTTTAGAAAGTTTTAATTAGCTTTTTAAATTGTCTTGGATTTTTTTATATTTCAAGAAAAATTGTTATAAATGCATTTACATAAAGTTTTATAGATGTTATAATCAATATAGATACAAAAAATAGGGTAGCTTTAATACTAAGGGGGTATTTATATGAGTGAAACAGTATTAAACAATTTTAATGAATATCTAATAAATAGAAAAGAGTTTTCAACAAATACTATTAATTCATACGATAGGGATTTGAAAAAAATCTTTTTATATTTAGCTGAAAAAGGATATTCAACAGATGATTATTCATGGCTTAATGAGGAATTCATTGCTCGATATATTGATTACTTAAGAGAAAAAGAGTATTCGTCAGCAACATTATCAAGAACGATTTCTACTGTCCATATTTTTGTAGAATATTTATGGATGGAAAAAATTATTCCTAATAGAATAAATATCGATGTACATATTGATAAAGAAGAACACCAAGATTTGGTAATTTTTACAAGACAAGAAATTTCAAAAATTTTAGATGTAAAAACACATAATCTTATCGGTTATAGAGATAAAGCGATATTTGAATTATCTTATTCTATAGGAATAAAACCTACAGAGTGTATTAACTTAGAACTTAAAGACGTTAATACTACTATTGGTTTCTTAAAATATAGAAAAAAAGAAGGGTATAGAACTGTCGCATTAAATAGAGAATCAGTTGAAGCGATTGAAAATTATATCGCAGAGTTGAAAAAGGAATATCCTGATATTAAGGACGATAGTAAGTTATTTTTAAATCATGATGGTGAAGGTATAAGTCGCCAAGGTTTTTGGAAAATATTTAAAAAACGTCAACAGGATTTAGGTTTGACGAAAGAATTAAATACTATGAATTTTAGAAATTCTTTAGCTATTCATTTGCTTGAAGATAAAGTTCCAGCCGAAGAAGTTCAAGAACTACTTGGTCTGAAAAATATTCATAGCTTAAAATTGTATTTCTCAAGTTTAGAGGGGAACAAATCTAAAAGAACAATGACTAATCATCCAAGAA
This sequence comes from Gemella sp. 27098_8_155, assembly GCF_041433725.1. Lineage (NCBI taxonomy): Bacteria > Bacillati > Bacillota > Bacilli > Caryophanales > Gemellaceae > Gemella > Gemella sp. 27098_8_155. The sequence continues at coordinate 183,498 of NZ_JAPWCA010000001.1, read as the reverse complement.
AAACAATTAATAAAGGATAAAATTAATGTATAATGTTAACTTAGAGGTTTTTCAAGGGCCACTTGATTTACTTTTACATTTGATAGAAAAGATGGAAATTGATATTTATAATATTCCTATAGCGCGTCTAACAGAGAGTTATCTGGAATATATAAATAATAACGATGAATTTTCTTTAGAAAATGCAGAAGAATATATTGTTATGGCAGCAACTTTGCTTCATATAAAAAGTAAGAATTTACTTCCTAAGTTTGAAGATGAAAATATTGGTGATGAAGAGGATTTAGTTCAACAGCTTCTTGATTATAAAAATTACAAAGAATTGAGTGAAAAACTAGATAATCTTCAAAGAATGAGAGCTCAATTTTTAGATAAAGAAAGTGCTAATATAGAAGTAGAAGGTAGTATCGATTCACTTCGAATACCTTCTACTAAATTGTTAAGGGCGATGGAGAATATTCTTAGATCTTTTGATGAAAAAGATAGTGAAGTTTCTTTAATTAGTTATCGTAGAGAAGTCTCTTTTGAACAGGTAAAAGAGGAACTTATACATAAGTTCAGAAATAGACCGAAGATGCACTTTTATAATCTTGTAAAAACATATTCTCAAAAAAATGAGATAGTCTTGATGTTTATGGGAATCTTAGCTATGATAAAAGAACAAGAATTATTATGTGTTGACAAAGATGGTGAAATCATTTTAGAATATAAATTAAAGGAAAATTAATATGCTATTAGATGAAACAAAGAAAATAATTGAGGCTTTGCTCTTTATGAAGGGAGAGGATGGTCTTAATATTGAATATTTTTCTACCTTTATGGAGGTGGAACAACACGAAGCGGAAAATATGTTGAATGTATTCTGTGAAGATTATAATAAAATCAATAATTCGTTGATTATTAAAAAGTTTGGATCAACTTATAAAATGCTCTTAAGGGATGAAATGACAGAGGTAATAAAAAAAGCTGTTATTTCTAAAAATCTAGTTAAGTTATCTAAAGCTTCTCTAGAAACATTAGCGATAATCGCTTATAATCAACCAATTACAAAAGTTCAAATTGATAAGATAAGGGGTGTAAGTAGTGATTCTATATTACACTCTCTTGTTAGTAAGGAGCTTATAGTATCGAATAAGACTTTGGATACTATTGGGAAGCCTAAGTTATATGAAACTACAGACATATTTTTAGATGTTTTTGGTTTAGAAAGTTTAGAACAATTGCCAAAATCGGAAATTGTTAGTAATGAAGAGATTAATAAATTTTTACAAAATTAGGAGGATGACATGGCAGAAAGACTGCAAAAATTAATAGCTGCATCAGGATATACTTCAAGAAGAAAGGCTGAACAATTAATTCTTGATGGAAAAGTAAGTGTTAATGGTGAAGTCGTAAAAGAACTAGGTGTAAAAGCAGAACCAAGCGATATTATTATCGTAGAAGGTGTTCGTTTACTAAAAGAAAATAAGAGATATTATTTATTTTATAAACCTGAGAAGGTTATTACATCAATGTCAGATGAAAAAGATAGAACATGTGTAAAAGACTTCTTTGAGGATGTTAGTGAACGTGTTGTGCCTGTTGGAAGACTAGACTACGATACTTCAGGAGCACTTATAATGTCAAATGATGGGGAGTTTATTAATTTAATAACGCACCCTAAGCATAAGATTAGAAAGACATATGTTGCGAAAATTAATGGTAAATTAGAAGATAATCACCTTAGAATTCTTCGTAATGGTGTGAGAATCGATAATTATAAAACTGCTAAGGCAGAGGTGAATATCGTAAAAAATAAAAATAAGAGTGGTAATACTTTAGTTAGATTAACTATCCATGAAGGGAAAAATAGACAAGTTAGAAGAATGTTTGAAGCTTTAGGATATGAAGTTATGAAACTTAAACGTGAATCTATTGAAGACTTAACATTAGAAGGTTTGAAAAAAGGTGAATATAGAACCCTTACGATTCATGAGGTTAAAAGACTTATTAATAAAGCTAAGAATGGTGAAAAGTAAGATTAGGAAGTGATGTATTGTGGCAGAAAGAATATTAATAGTAGATGATGAGGAAAGAATTAGAAAATTATTAGTAATGTATCTAGAAAAAGAAGGATATATTGTAGATGAAGCTAGTAATGGTCATGATGGTTTAGAACGTCTAAAGTACATGGATTATTCTTGTGTACTATTAGATGTACAATTACCAATGTTAAATGGTAAGTCTATTCTATCTGAACTTAGAAAAACTAAGGCTACTCCTGTAATTATAATGTCTGCCCAAGCAGATGAACAAAGTAGGGTTGAAGGTTTTGAATTAGGTGCAGATGATTATGTAATTAAACCATTTAGCCCGAGAGAGCTTATGTTGAGGATTAATGCTATTCTTCAACGTACAAAACGTAGTGTATTTTATACTCCGGAGCTATATACGAAGGATGTGTTAGTTTTCCCTGGTTTAATTATTGATGTTAATTCACATAAAGTAATTGTTGAGGATAGTGAAGTTTTATTAACACCTAAAGAATTTGATCTATTATTATTTTTAGCTAAATCTCCGGATAAAGCTTTTAAACGTAATGAAATTTTACGAGCTGTATGGGATTATGATTTTTATTCTGATTTAAGAACTGTAGATACTCATATCAAGCGTGTAAGAAAAAAATTCGATAAAATTTCTCCAAAAGTTGCTCAGATGATTGTTACTGTTTGGGGAATAGGGTATAAATTTGATACATCACAAAATAGTCTATAAAAGGAGAAAACATGCTAGGATTTTATAGAAATTTAGCGAAATTAACTAGAACTGCTAGTAAAATTGCAGGTAAAAAAGGAACGGATCTACCGGGTAAAGTATTAAGAAAAGTAAATGACAATGTACTAACAAAACTGGCTAGTGATTTTGATGAAATTGTATTCGTAACCGGAACTAATGGTAAAACAACTACATCAAATCTTATTGGACACACCCTAAAAACTGCTGGAGAAAATTTCATAAATAATTTTGAAGGAGCAAATATGTTGGATGGGATTATTTCAACTTTTGCTATTCAAGCTAAAAATGATACAAAGTTAGCAATTATAGAAATTGATGAAGGTTCAATTAGAAGGGTAATGAAATATATTACTCCTACTAAGTTTGTTATAAATAATTTCTTTAGAGATCAGATTGATAGATTCGGTGAAATTGATACTTTAATAGCAACAATAGGTGAACAACTAGAAGGAAAAAATATTCAACTTATATTAAACAGTGATGATCCTTTCGTTACAAGGCTATCAAAATATGGTGAAGATAATATATACTTTGGTATTTCAAAAGATGCTTATAAATTTTCTGATTTTGGTATTTCAGAATCTAAATTCTGTCCTAATTGCGGAATGGAACTAATTTATGATCATGTTCACTATAGTCAACTTGGTTTTTACCACTGTTCTAAATGTGATTTTAAACACCAAGATGTTAAATATGAAGTAACTAATGCTACTGTAGAACCATTTATTAATATGACTATTAATGAAGATACTTTGATTGAAACAAAACTAGCTGGTGATTATAATATATATAATCTACTTGCAGCTTATTCACTTTTAAAAGAACTTGGATTACAAGATGAAAAGATAAAGTACGGTTTAGAATCATATACTGCAACTAATGGACGTATGCAGAGTATTTCTTTAGCTGGTGGCTCAACAGTTTTATTAAATCTAGCAAAAAATCCGGCTGGATTAAATGCTTCTTTAGCAATTGCTAATTCGATAAAAGAGGAAATTAACTATCTATTAGTATTGAATGATAATGGTGCTGATGGTATTGATATATCTTGGATTTGGGATACTGATTTTAACATACTGAACGGTCAAAAGATTAATAATATTGTTTGTTCCGGTAAACGCGCAAAAGAATTAGCGCTGAGATTGAAGTATACAGGAATTAATGCTAATGTAGTTGTTTTAGAAAGTATTTCAGAAGCAGTTGAAAAACTAAAAAGTTATAAAGAGAAATATGCAATTGCTATTCCGAATTATACTGCTTTAGTAGAAACTCAAAAAGAATTGGAGAAATAATTCTATGGATTTGAAATTATATCATTTTATGCCAGATAAATTAAATTTATATGGTGATATTGGAAATGTTATTGCGCTAAAAAAACGTTGTGAATGGAGAGGTATCAATTTAGAAATTGAAAATATTACTTCGACTGATGGTGTAAAACTTACAGATTGTGATATGTTTTTCATCGGTGGTGGTTCTGATAGGGAACAATGTATAGCGACAGAACAATTTAGTAAAATTAAACATGAATTTAAATCAGCAATTGAAGATGGGATACCAGCTCTTACAATTTGCGGTGGTTATCAATTTTTAGGAGAATATTATAAGACTGTTGATGGTGATAAATTACCTGGTTTAAATATTCTTGACTTTTATACAGAATCAAAAAAGGATGCACCGCGCTTAATTGGTAATATATTAGTTGAATCCGAAAAATTTGGAAATATAGTAGGTTTTGAAAATCACGGCGGACGAACATATCATAATTATGAAACATTAGGAAATGTGGTAGTAGGATATGGAAATAATGATGAAGATAAAAAAGAGGGTATTTTATACAATAATCTGATTGGGACATATCTACATGGGCCTATCTTACCTAAAAATCCAAATGTCACAGATTATCTGATTAAAGCAGCATTAGATAATAAGTATGGAACATATGATTTTATTGAGTTGAATAATGATATCGAATTAAATGCCAATAAACATATGGTTGAATTATTGAAAAAATCAATTAAATAAAATTTAATGTTCAAAGATTACAAAGAAACGACTTAAAAGTATGATTATTATTAATCTAACTTTTAAGTCGTATTTTTTTATTAAAATTGTTTAATGCATTGTTTGAATTTGTTTATAAGTTCTGGAATTAATTCTTTATCTAAACATGAGAATGCGATTCTTATATGTTCATCATCCATTGAGTATACGCCATATTTATATTCGTTTAGGAATTTAAGTCTGAACTCATGTGCATTTATATTAGATGGTAATTTTATAGTAAAGAAGTAACCTGAATTAAATGGAAGAACTCTAACAAGTTGATCTAATTGTTCTGTGGAAATAGCTTGTTTTAATTCGTTATAACGTTCTTCAATTATTTTATCATTGATTTCTTTTTCTTCTAATGATTGTTTATTATCTAACAATCTCACAGCAATTTGTTGCGATAGGTTAGAAGGAGATGATGTAGTACTTCTCAAATAACCTTGTGTTTTTTCTAATAGAATTTTTCTTAATTCATTATTTTTAGTATAGTATGTAATAAAACCTACACGAAGTCCCCAACTGTAAAATTCTTTAGTGATACCATCTAGTTTGACTATTAAACAGTTTTCATTTTCTGCTAATTTATACGTAGCACTTAATGTTGGTGTTTTGTGATTTTTTTCAAAGAATAGTCCAAAATATGCATCATCAGAGACAATAATAAGTTGTTTATTTTTGTTTTCTTTTGCATATGTACTTATTACATCAACTAGTGAATTTAATTCAACATCAGATGGTGTATAACCCGTTGGATTATTTGGGAAGTTTAAAATTAGAGAAATTTTATCTTCTTTGATACTATAAAGAGTTTCTTTGAAGTTTGAGATACTAAACTCATTGTTTTCGTCAAATTGATTGTATTTATAAATCTTATTTCCTAACTTAATTGTATAAATCTGAGCATAGTTTTGCCAAAAAAGATTTGGTAGTAAAAGAGCATCTCCACTTTCGCTAAATAGATTTGCTGCGATATCGATTCCTTGGGTAATTCCTGTTGTAACCATAGGTAATGATAAAAAGTCTTTATTAATACTAGGGTTATCAGCTAAGATTTTTTCTTTCCATAATTCTCGCATTTTTGGTAATCCAGGTGTAGGAGAATAAGGTAGGTATTCTGAATTATTAATTTCTGTTATTACTTTATTTATTGAAGGTAAAGCCATAGCTTTTTTATTAGATGTAGCAATACCAATTGTGGCGTTAATCGCACCTGGAATAGCTGCTGTTTCTTTTGATTGAATTAATACGTCTTGAGGTAAAATTATATTTTCACCTAGTTTTGAAAAAAATGACATAGTATTCCTCCTGTTTTCTATATAGAATTATTATACCATTAATATGACATTACTAAAAGGGAGAATTATAATTAAGAAATTGAATAACATATAAAATTTTAAGAATTAAATTATAATAGGTGAAAGATTTTAAAATTTTAAATTTATTATAGTCTAAGATTTACTATAAAAGGTTTAATATTAAATATTATATGATAGTCTTTGCTAGAAAAAAATTGTATTGTATGGTATAATAATGTGTATCTTTTTGGGCTTTAAATAGATTAGATAATAAAAAGATAATAAGATATAAGATAAAGTTCAATAATGTGAGGTGTAATTATGGTAAAAAATAAAGAAGAAGTAAGATGTTCTTTTTGTGGAAAAAATACTAACGAAGTTTTTAAAATGATAGCTGGGAATGACGTGTTTATCTGTGATGAATGCGTTGATTTATGTTCAGATATAATCGAAGAAGAAATAGAATATAGAAATGCAAATAATAAACCAGCATTTAAATTATTAGAACCTCAAAAAATAATGGAGCATTTAAATGAATATGTAATCAGTCAAGATAAGGCGAAAAAATCTGTTGCAGTTGCTGTTTATAATCATTATAAGAGAATAAAAGCTGCAGAAAATCATGATATAGAATTACAGAAAAGTAATATTGCCTTAATAGGAAGTACTGGATCAGGAAAAACATTGATTGCTCAAACTTTAGCTAAAATGCTAGATGTCCCTTTTGCTATATCAGATGCAACTACGCTTACAGAAGCAGGTTATGTAGGAGAAGATGTTGAAAATATCTTACTTAGATTAATTCAAAATGCTAATTATGATATTGAAAGAGCTGAAAAAGGGATTATATATATTGATGAAATTGATAAAATTGCCAAAAAGGGTGAAAATGTATCAATTACTCGTGATGTATCAGGTGAAGGTGTTCAACAAGCTCTTCTTAAAATTTTAGAAGGTACTGTTGCTAGTGTTCCTCCTCAAGGTGGAAGAAAACATCCTGGAGAAGAAATGATTAAAATCAATACGAAAAATATTCTATTTATCATAGGGGGAGCTTTCTCAGGTATAGAAGAAATAATCAAACGTCGTCTAGGAGAAAAAGTTATAGGTTTTTCTAAGAGTGATGAACTAAAAGATGATGAAGATATTATTTCTAAAGTAAAACATGAAGATTTAGTTAAGTTCGGTATGATTCCTGAATTTATTGGACGTATTCCGGTAGTTTGTTATTTAGAAGAACTTGATGAGAAAGATTTAGTTAGAGTATTAACTGAACCAAAAAATTCAGTTGTTAAACAATATGAATATTTATTTGATCTTGATGGTGTTAAATTAATTTTTGAGGAAGAAGCGCTTGAAGAAATTGCTAAAGAATCTATCAAGAGAAAAACAGGTGCACGTGGACTTCGTTCTATTATTGAAGAACTACTACTTGATGTTATGTTTGAAATACCAAGTAAAAAAGGTATTAAAACTTGTACAGTAACACGTGATAACGTAATTAATAAAACAAAACCAATTTTAAAATAAATAGGTTAGAGAGGAGTTCGTTTTGACAAAATATTATTTATTAGAGAATAGAGATTTATTCTTTCCGTCTAATACTTATACAATAGATGTAACGGACAAAAAATTTTTAAAAACAATTAAAACTATTAAGAAAGATAAAATTCCAGTTTTTGTAACATATAAACGAAAACCAATTGATAGTTATGATGATTCATTTTCTGAAGAAGATGTATTTGATAGTAATGGTTTTAATGTGTTCTTTGGGACATATGGTCAATTAACAATTGATAAAAAGAATAAAAAATATGAGTATCAATGTTATGGTATTGCTGAGGTGAAAAGTGGTGTTTATAACAATAACCATGTTGAACACCTTGAGATTAATATTAGAGAAGTTGTGGATAATGGTTTTGATAAAACAGGTTTATTGAACAGTATCAGAACAAATTTTCTAAATTATTTAAAGAGAGAAAACTTCGATATTGATTACTATAAAACTGATGATTTAGAGAAATTTATCAATAAAAACATTAAGTTTTTCCCAATTGATAAAATGCTTAAACAACGTGTATTGTTCTTGTTAGATTTAGAGAAAAAGGCTATTTTCTTAAATAGAAGTCTAGAAGCTTTCTTAGTTGGAAATAGCTTTAAACGTGAAATTGACGAGAAGGTTCGAGCTAATATCGATACTCAACAAAAGGAATACTTCTTACGTGAACAGATGAAGGTTGTACAAGACGAGTTGAAACAAATAGCGCCAGAAGATGACGATATTGAAAAGATTCGTCAAGCTATTAATGAGATTGAATTATCTGAAGAGGATAAAGCGGTGTTATTAAAAGAAGTAGATAGGTTAGAAAAAACACCGGTAATGAGTCCTGAACATTCTATCATTAGAACTTATTTAGATACTGTTGTTGCTCTTCCGTGGAATACACTAACAGCTGATGAAATAGATATAAAGAATGCAGAAAAAATTCTTAATGAAGATCACTATGGTTTAGAGAAAATTAAAGAGAGAATTTTAGAATTTTTAGCAGTTAAAAAACTAAGAGATGATATGAAATCTCCGATTTTATGTTTATCAGGGCCTCCAGGTGTTGGTAAAAGCTCATTGGCTAAATCGATTGCCGCTTCTATGGGAAGAAGTTTTGTTCGTATTTCTTTAGGTGGAGTACATGATGAAGCTGAGATTCGTGGACATAGAAGAACTTACCTTGGTGCTTTACCTGGTAAAATTATTCAATCATTGAAGAAAATAAAAACTAAGAATCCAGTTATTTTATTAGATGAAATTGATAAAATGGCTTCTGATATAAAAGGTGATCCTGCTGCAGCTATGCTAGAGGTAATTGATCCCGCTCAAAATAATGAATTTGTAGACCATTATTTAGATATTCCATTTGATTTATCAAAAGTATTATTCATTGCTACAGCTAACAATTTGAGTTTAATTCCAGCACCACTTAGAGATAGGATGGAAGTAATTGAACTTGAGTCTTATACGATTAAAGAAAAAGAAAATATCGCTGCGAAATATTTAATACCACGTCAAATTAAAGAAAATGGCCTTAAAAAAGGTCAAATTACTTTTAGTAAACAGGCGATTAATAAGATAATAAATGGATATACTTATGAGGCTGGAGTAAGGAATTTAGAAAGAGTATTTGGTTCTATTTGTAGGAAAGCAGCATTAAAAGTTCTTCAAGGAGAAGCGAAAATCAAAGTAGGCGTTACTAATCTTGAGGATTTTGCTGGACCTGAAAAATATAGTTTAAAAGATAAAAATATTAAACCTGAGATTGGTTTGGTTAATGGTCTAGCTTATACTGTTGTTGGTGGAGATACTCTAGAAATTGAAACAAGCGTATCTAAAGGAAATGGTAAGATCATTCTTACAGGTAAACTAGGGGATGTAATGAAAGAATCAGCACAAATGGCGATTTCTTATTTGAGATCTAATGCTGAAAATCTTAATCTTGAGGATATTAATTTCTCAGAAATAGACATACATCTACACGTTCCTGAAGGTGCTGTTCCAAAAGATGGACCATCTGCTGGTATAACTATTACTACTTCGGTGTATTCTGCATTAACTAAAAAACCAGTTGATAATAACATAGCGATGACTGGAGAAATGACTTTACATGGAAAAGTTTTACCAATAGGTGGAGTAAAAGAGAAGATTTTAAGTTCTGAAAAAATGAATATAAATACAATAATTATTCCGACTAAGAATAAAAAAGATTTAATTGATATTCCGAAAGAAGTACTTGAGAAATTAACTATCTATTCAGTTGACAGTATTCAAGAAGTATTTAAAATAGTATTTGGAGAATAAAGATGAAAAAGTTAAATACACATAATGTTGATCTGCTTATAAGTGCAGTTTCAAAAAAACAATATCCTGAACATGATAAACCAGAAGTAGCGATGTGTGGTCGTTCAAATGTTGGTAAATCATCTTTTATTAATACAATATTAGAAAGAAAAAACTATGCGCGTGTTTCATCAAAACCTGGTAAAACTCGTACATTAAACTTCTTCGATGTTGATAATAAGTTAGTTTTAGTCGATGTACCAGGTTATGGGTATGCTAAATTATCAAAACCAGAAAAAGAAAAACTATATGATATGATTGTTGAGTATTTTACTAATAGTGAAAATTTAGGTTTTGTTCTACATTTAGTAGATAGTAGACATAAACCATCTCAAGATGATATAGAGATGAATGAATTTTTAAACTATTATGAAATTCCATTCGTTATAGTTATGACTAAAATTGATAAAATTTCTAAAAATGAACTTGCTAAGAATACAGGAATAATTAAACGTGAATTAGATTTAACTAATAATATGGCTATTATTCCGTTCTCTTCTGTTACTAAAATAGGTAAAGAACAAGTTCTAAACGAAATAGCTAAAGTATTAGAAGATTAAAAGTTAAAATAGAAAGGGCTGACCCAAAAGCCCTAAATGTTAACAAGGTTTATATGAAAACTCATAGACGTAGTGGTTTATTGATATCTAAATTCGCTTTATAAAAGCTTTTTAGATATCTAATAAACTGTTCGAGGGTGACTCGACAAAATCGATTTCTCGAAATCACGATTTTTGAGTCACTCCCTTCTATATTTTTAATTGTTAATAGGTTAGTGGAGTGAAATTTTTATAAATATTTTATCTTTACATAGTATAGAAAAATTGATATAATAGGGATTAGACGAGTCAACAAAAAAAGTTGACATTTTTCGTCAAAAAGTATTGACATACTTTTATTTTAATGTTAGAATAATATCTAGCTTAGAAAACTTAGCGTTATAGATTCAACTTTTTCATTAAAACACTTCATAAACACACACACATAAAATTAATAAAAAAGTTGAAACATAAGGAGTACAAACATGGCAGTAAAAATCCGTTTAAAAAGATTAGGTGCTAAAAAATCACCTTTCTACCGTATCGTTGTTGCTGATTCAAGATCTCCACGTGATGGACGTTCTATCGAAACTATCGGTACTTACAATGCTGTTAAAGAACCAGCAGAAGTTAAAATCGATGAAGAGTTAGCATTAAAATGGTTAGGTAATGGAGCTCAACCTTCTGACACAGTTAGAAGTTTATTATCAAAAGAAGGAATTATGAAAAAATTCCACGATTCAAAATTAAATAAATAATGAATATTTAGCCCCTTAATTATTAAGGGGTTTTTGTTTTTATAAAATTGTGTTATAATTAGATTTAAAATTCAAAAACAACCAACTATATGGCTGTCGATTGTGGTTAATAAATATAAAAGGAGGAAATATATGGAATATTTAATGGAAATATTGCCTAGTTTAATTAAAGGTGCTTTAATAACTTTAGAAGTATTTTTCCTAGTTTTAATTTTATCTATTCCGTTAGGTGTAATTATAGCTTTTATTATGAGATTTAATATAAAGCTATTGAATTATTTTATCAATATATATATTTGGATAATGCGTGGAACACCGTTGTTATTACAATTAATTTTTATATATTATGTACTACCTTCAGTAGGGATACGATTTGATAGGCTACCTGCTGCTATAATTGCATTTACGTTAAACTATGCAGCGTATTTTGCTGAAATTTTTAGAGGTGGTATTGACTCGATTCCAAAAGGTCAATATGAGGCTGCTAAAGTATTAAAATTTACTCAATTTCAAACTATTAGATTTGTTATTTTACCGCAGGTTATTAAGATTGTATTACCGAGTGTATTTAATGAAATCATGAGCTTAGTTAAGGATACTTCTTTAGTATATGCATTAGGAATAAGTGATTTGATTTTAGCTAGTAGAACAGCTGCTAATAGAGATGCAAGTTTATTGCCGATGTTTGTTGCTGGAGCAATTTATTTACTACTTATTGGTATTGTAACAATAATATCGAAACGAGTAGAACAGCGTTATAACTACGATAGGAGGTAACACATGTTAGAATTAAAAAATATAAGTAAGAAATTTAAAGATAGACAAATTCTTGAGAATTTTAATCTAACTGTAGAAGAGAATAAGATTTTAGCGATAGTAGGGCCTTCTGGCGGTGGGAAAACTACGTTGTTAAGAATGTTAGCGGGACTAGAAAAAATCGATTCTGGCGAAATTATTTACAATGGTGAATCACTCCCAATTGATGAATTAGAAAAGAGAAATTTATTAGGATTTGTTTTCCAGGATTTTCAATTGTTTCCGCATCTTACAGTCCTTGAAAATTTAGTACTTTCTCCAATTAAGACTATGAATATGTCTAAAAATAATGCTGAAGAAAAGGCGCTTACTTTATTGGATAAGCTTGGTCTAGATAAGCAAGTAAACAGTTATCCAATTTCATTATCAGGTGGACAAAAACAACGTGTTGCCTTAGCAAGAGCAATGATGATTGATCCTAAAATAATAGGTTATGATGAACCTACTAGCGCATTAGATCCAGAGCTTAGATTAGAAGTAGAGAAACTTATTCTTAAAAATAGAGAATTAGGTATTACACAGATTGTTGTAACTCACGATTTACAATTTGCAGAAAATATTGCAGATAGTATTCTGAAAGTAGAACCAAAGTAAGAGGTGATAATAATGAAAAAATTTAAACTACTTATTACCCTTCTTATTAGTGTTTTAATAATTAGTGGTTGTGCTTCTGGAGGAAAAGATAAACCTAGAAAAGATAATTGGGAAGCTTTTCAAAAAGACAAGAAGATTGTTATAGGTTTTGATAATACGTTTGTGCCTATGGGATTCCAAGATAAGAGTGGTAAAAATGTTGGATTTGATATAGATTTAGCAAACTCAGTTTTTGAAAAATATGGAATAAAAGTTGAGTGGCAAGCAATTAACTGGGATTTAAAAGAAACTGAGTTGAAAAATGGTAATATTGATTTAATTTGGAATGGATATTCAAAGACTAAAGAAAGAGAAAGTGTTGTTCAATTTACAAAGCAATATATGATAAATGAGCAAGTTGTAGTAGTAAAAAAATCTAAAAAAATTAAAAATATATCTGAACTAAAAGATAAGATACTTGGTGCTCAAAATGGTTCGTCAGGATATGATACTTTTAATGAGAAACCAGAAGTTCTTAAAAATATTGTGAAGAGTAACGATGCTACTCAATATGAAAGTTTTAATGAGGCGTTAATTGATTTAGAAAATGATCGAATTGATGCATTATTAATTGATAAAGTATATGCAAATTATTATTTAAAACAACAGAATAAACTCCAAGATTTTGATATTTTAAATGCAGGATTTGATAGTGAAGCATTTGCAGTAGGAGCGAGAAAAGCGGATGTTACGCTTGTTAATAAGGTGAATGAAGCATTTAGTAAATTATATGAAGAAGGAAAATTTCAAGAAATATCAAATAAATGGTTCGGAGAAGATGTTGCTACTGATGAGATAAAATAATAACTTAAGACTAGGAGATGAACTATTGAAGACGAATATAATAGTTTGTCTCTCTTGTATTTTTCAACTATAATAAAAGAGAGATTTTATAGCGAAAATATAATGCAAGGTGTCAACAAAAAAAGTTTACAAATATTAATAAAAGTACTTGATTTTTTTAAGATTATTATTTATAATAATAAGGTATGTGATTAACTCACTGAAAAATAACTCTGTTCGTATTAAAAGCGTTCAGGGCAGAAGGAGACGATAATAATGAGAGAAGGAATTCACCCAGATTACCGTAAAGTTGTATTCATGGATACTACAAGTGGTTTCAAATTTTTAAGTGGTTCAACTAAACCATCTAAAGAAACTATCGAGTGGGAAGACGGGAATACATACCCATTATTAAAAGTTGAGATCTCTTCAGATACACACCCATTCTACACAGGGCGTCAAAGATTCGCTCAAGCAGATGGACGTATCGAACGTTTCAACAAAAAATACGGTATCAAGTAAGAAAAATAAAACAGACATTTCTTTATTGGATTGTCTGTTTTTATTCTATTAGTAATTGTATAATATAAGCCCGAGGGGATTAATAATGATAGAAAATAGAAAATTCGGATGGATAGAATGTATTTGCGGAAGTATGTTCTCTGGAAAATCAGAAGAATTACTAAGACGTATAAAACGAGGGGTAATAGCCAAACAAAAAGTACTTCTATTCAAACCGTCTATAGATAATAGATACGAAGAGAATATGGTCTCTACACATAATGGAAATAGTTATGAGTCTGTAAATATTGATAAAGCTGAACAGATTTATGACTATATTATTGATAAAAAATATGATATCATAGGAATTGACGAAGTGCAGTTCTTTGATGAAAAAATTGTAGAAGTTATTAATAAGCTTGCTGATGATGGAATACGAGTTATTGTGGCAGGATTAGACATGGATTTTAAAGCAGAACCGTTTCATCCGATGCCTGAAATAATGGCTGTAAGTGAAATGGTAACAAAGCTTCATGCTGTTTGTAATAAATGCGGTAAAGAAGCTAGTCGAAGTCAAAGATTGATTGATGGTGAACCTGCTAGATATGATGATCCAATAGTAGTTATCGGTGCTAGTGAGTCATATGAAGCTAGATGTCGTCATTGTCATGAAATTAAAAGATAAATTAGGAGGAAGAAATGGAAATTTTTGGACAACTTGAGATAGTTGAAGAACGTTATGAGAAGCTAAATGAATTACTTAGTGATCCAGATGTTGTAAGTGATACGAAAAAACTTATGGAATATTCTAAAGAACAACGTTCTATTGAAAAAACTGTAGCTATATTTAGAGAATACAAAGATATAGTTCAACAAATTAAAGATACTAAGGAACTTCTTGAAATAGAAGAAGATAAAGAAATGAAAGAAATGATGCAAGAGGAAATCAAAGAATTAGAACCATCTCTTGCACCTATGGAAGAAGAATTAAAAATCTTATTATTACCAAAAGATCCTAACGACGGGAAAAATGTTGTTGTTGAAGTTCGTGGAGCAGCTGGTGGAGATGAAGCACAACTATTTGCTGGTGATTTATTACGTATGTACACTAGATTTGCTGAATCTCAAGGATGGAAAGTTGACGTCTTAGAACGTTCTGAAACTGGTATAGGTGGTATTAAAGAAGCGATCTTTATTATTTCTGGAGAAGATGTGTATTCTAAAATGAAATTTGAAAGTGGTGCACACCGAGTTCAACGTGTTCCTACAACAGAATCAAGTGGACGTATTCACACATCTACTGCAACAGTTGTAGTATTACCTGAAGCAGAAGAGATCGAAATTGATATTAATGAAAATGACATCCGTGTCGATACTTTCGCATCTAGTGGTGCTGGAGGACAATCGGTTAATACAACGATGTCAGCTGTACGTTTAACTCACATTCCTACTGGTGTAGTAGTTTCTATGCAAGATGAACGTTCTCAGATTAAAAACAAAGAAAAAGCTATGAAAGTTTTACGTGCTCGTGTTTATGATAAATATCAACAAGAAGAGCAAGCTAAATTCGACGCTGAACGTAAATCTAAAGTTGGAACAGGGGATCGTTCTGAACGTATTAGAACTTATAACTATCCTCAAAACCGTGTTACTGATCATAGAATTGGTTTAACTATTCAAAAATTAGACCAAATTATGGAAGGTAAACTTGATGAAGTATTAGAAGCGCTTCGTATTGCTGAACAAGCTGAGAAGATGGCAGAACTGAATAAAGGTGAAGAACTATAATGAACAGAAGGCAAGCTATAACAAGAGCTTGTCTTCTTTTAAGAAGACAAGGAAAAGAAGAATCATTAGCGAGATTTTTATTAATGTATATATTGGATGAAAATTCTCAACAATTTACAAATAATATTTCTGAGCAACTATCAAAAGAAAAAGAAGAATTGTATTTTTCTTTAATTGATAAACATATAGAGAAAAATGTGCCATTAAGTCACCTTGCGGGATTTGAGTATTTTTATGATAGAAAGTTTAAAGTCACTAAAGATGTATTATCGCCTAGAATGGAAACAGAAGAACTTATATATAAAGTTATTGAGTATATAAAATCTATTAATAAAAATAATATAAAAATTCTTGATTTATGTACAGGTAGTGGTATTATCGGAATAACTTTACGAAAAGAACTTGAATCTAAGTCGTTAGAGGTGGTCGCAAGTGATATAAGTGAAGAAGCTCTAAAAGTTGCTAAAGAAAATGCAATAATGAACGAGGCAGAGGTTAAATTTATACAATCTGATATTTTTGAAAATATAAATGAGAAATTTGATATCATAGTTTCAAATCCTCCATATATAGCATATAATGATAAAGTAACAATGGAAGATAATGTTTTAAATTACGACCCACATCTTGCTTTATTCGCAGAAGAAGATGGTATGTATTTCTATAGAGAAATAGTAGAAAACGCTAAAGAATATTTAGAAGAAGATGGTCTAGTATTTTTTGAAATAGGATATGATCAAAGAGAGAAGATACTGAAACTAGCCAATGAGAATGGATTTAAGGCTGAAGTGTATAAAGATATAAATGGCCGAGATAGGATGGCTATATTAGTAAGAATTTAAAAATAAGAGTTTCTTAGGGATTTATCTAAGAAACTCTTATTTTATAAAATTATAGTTCTCTATATACACCGACGCACTCACCAATAATTTCAACATTACGTGTTACTATAGGTTCATAGTCAGGATTACATGGATAAAGAATTACATTGTCATTTTTAACAAAAATTTTCTTTAGAGATGCTTCGTTCCATTCAGTTAATCTAACAGCAGCAATTTTACCGTTTCTAACAGAACTTTGTTGACGAATGAAAACTAGGTCACCATCAAATATACCAGCTTCTATCATACTATCTCCTTTTACACGTAATGCAAAATCAGCACGCATACCTTGATCGATAAAAATATGTTCATCATATTCTTCTTCAATATAAACACCATCTCCTGCACAGATTGTTCCTAAAATAGGAAGTTTAGAAACATCATCTAAATAGTTATTGTTGGAATTTAAATTACTATCTAAAGATTCTGTTTCCATTGTACCACTTTCTCCCATAAGCCATGCAGGATTTACTGATAAATATTCAGCTATAATTTGCAATTTATCTCTTTTAGGTGTGTATTTGCCTTTAGACCAATCGCTAATTGATGAAGGTGTAATTTTTGTTGAACGAGCAAGTTCAGCCTGTTTTATATTTTTTTCTTTTAAACATTTTTTAAATCTAATACTAAAAGTTGTAGTCATAATATTACATTCCAATCTATTTTCTATCTATATATTGATTATAAAGGAAACCGTATATAAAATCAAGGGTATATAATAAAAAAATTAAGAAATATGAATTTTTCTCTTGATTTTCGGTTTTCCGTATGTTATTATATAAGTACAAAGAAAATTAAGTTTTACGTATTAAATGAAAGAAGGTAATAGTATGTTTATATATTGGATAGTTATATTAGTTTTATTAGCTAAAGTCTTTACTTTTTTTGAGACTAACAAGTTAAAAATTGTAAAAAGGGGTAAAGTGGAGCATAAAGTATTTTAAAAATACAAAATTCATTATAAAGTCATTATGAACAGAAAATATTATTTATTATTATAAGATTAGATGGAAATTATTATTCAGCTAGTCTTATTTTTCTTAATATATATCAGAAAGTGAAAAATATATGTAATTTATCAAAATCAGCATACCTATAACGTTTTCAATATGTTTTTTATAATAAAAACTATGTACTAATACTAAAAAATATTGTATAATTAAAATATAATAATAAAACTAGGAGGATTTCTTAATGAAATTAGTATTAACTAGACACGGTGAAAGCCAATGGAATCTAGAGAACAGATTTACAGGATGGGTTGATGTTGATATCACAGATAAAGGAAGACAAGAAGCTATCAAAGGTGGTCAAACACTTAAAGAATTAGGTCTTACTTTTGATGTAGCGTATACTTCTTACCAAAAACGTGCTATCAAAACTTTAAACTTATTCTTAGAAGAATTAGATTTATTATGGATTCCAGTATACAAAAGCTGGAGATTAAATGAAAGACACTACGGTGCTTTACAAGGATTAAACAAAGCTGAAACAGCAAAAAAATACGGTGATGAACAAGTTCACATTTGGAGAAGAAGTTTCGATGTAGCGCCTCCTGCAGTAGATAAATCTAGTGACATGTACCCAGGAAACATCGATAGATATAAAGAAATTCCTGAAAATGAAATTCCAACAGGAGAAAGCTTAAAACTTACAATTGATCGTGTATTACCATACTGGGAAAGCGATATTTCTAAACAAATTAAAGCTGGTAAAAACGTACTTATTTCTGCTCACGGTAACAGTTTAAGAGCGTTAATCAAATACTTATTAAACATCTCTGATGAAAAAATCTTAGATCTTAACTTACCAACAGGTACTCCATTAGTATTTGAAATTGACGAAAACTTAAACATTATCTCAGCACCAGAATTATTCTAATAAGTAATGAAAAAGCTGATAATATTACTAACAACCTTGCTAATTTTGCAAGGTTGTAGTTCTAAGTCGGATATAACTACAGAACAATTGCAAAATCTTACAAATTCTGTTACTCTAAACCAGCTAGAAAAAACTGAATTTGATAAAAAAGATAATAAGTTGATAATTACTACTAATGATGAAGTCATTAACAAAGAAGGTTTTGAATCTTTATTGAAATCATTAAAACTTAATAATTTTAATGGGAAAACTCTAAATATTGATAATATTAATTCAAACGAGTTTAATAATAAAGATTTCAATATTGAAATTGTAACTAAAAATAAAAACTCAGTTGCATTTAATTTAAAAGATAGTGCTAACAAGAATTACAATATTTCGCAAACAAAATATTCAAGTGAATATATGAAGAATAAGCTAAGTTCATTTTCAAAAGAATTAATCACTTTTGACGAACTAGCAGGAACTATTGAAACAGATCTTGATAAGGGACGTCCTTTAGGCGATAAGGTAGAGAAATTTAAAGAGATGACTGACAAAGTAAATTCTTCGATAGCAACTCTAAAAACGCTAAATAATGAAAATATTGAGTATGAAAAATTAGATGAAGTTAAGGCTAAATTAGTTCGTTTAGATGCACTAACTAAAAATATGATTGCAGCAGTAAATAGTTCTGTTGCAGCAAAAAATGGTTCTGCAATAGCAGCAGCATTTTTAAATATTAATGATATAGATAAAATTGCTCGTGATTTAGCAGCTATGTAATAGATAAAACCTGGATATAGATTTTCTATGTCCAGGTCGTTTTATGTATGTAATTGAGGATACTACAGGAAATCTGTAGGTTTTATATTTTCCATACCGATCATAGGGTCAATAGTATTTATATTTTGAAAATCTAATATAAATGTTTTAAGCTCTTCATCGATTTCAATGTCTTCAATATCCGCTTCTCTGTCTGTTGTAAAGAACCATTCTAGAGCAGTCTGTCTATTGACAGTATTTGTAGGCTCGATTGACTTATAAAAAACATTATGATTTCCACATAATATTAGTTTTTTCTTTGCACGTGTGATAGCAGTATAAGTTAAATTTTTATTAAGCATAAAGTTATAATTATCAATAAACGGAATTATAACATTTTCAAATTCTGATCCTTGTGCTTTGTGTATAGAACATGCGTATGAAAGGGTAATTTGATTTAATTCTTGTTTTTCATAAGTAACAAAATTATCATCATAATCTATGACAATCTTTAATTTATTACCTTCTTTATAAATTTCTTTAATATAACCTATATCGCCATTAAATATATTATCTTCGGGTCTATTAACAAGTTGCATAACTCTATCTTCAACCTTATATATCAGTTCTCCATATTCAATTTGTTCTTCGTTATCGTTAAATCTTGATTGAATAGCTGTATTAATTTCATTTATACCACTAGTTCCTTTATAGATTGGAGCGAGAATTTGTATGTTTTCTTTACTAGTGTTTTTAAGTAAATCGTCATATACCGCAGAGATTACATTAATCATTTCATTTTTATTTGCTGAAATGAATTCCTTATCATCAAAGTTTTCTAATATATCGAATGGTATATCATTTTTTATAGAATGAGAGATGTTTATAATACTTGAATGTTCGCTTTGCCTAAAAATTTTATTTAATTTAACTGTTGATATGGCTTTAGAATTAATCAGGTCATTAAGAACATTACCAGGAGCGATTGATGGCAATTGATCATTGTCACCGACTAGAATGATTTTCGCATCTTTATGAATAATCTTTAATAAGTTATACATTAAGAATACGTCAATCATACTTGATTCATCTATTATTACCAATTCAGATTTTATGCTCTTATCACTAACAAATTCTTCCATATTTTCATCTTCTGTGCTCCAACCAATAGCTTTATGTATTGTTGATGCATAAAAGCCTGTACTTTCTGACATTCTTTTGGCCGCTTTCCCTGTAGGTGCACATAAGGTAATAATATTTCTAGTTTCATCCAATAAGTCATGAATACTATAGTTATTAATTTTTTGGAAGAGTTTAATAACTGCTAGTATAATTGTTGTTTTACCAGTTCCGGGACCACCAGTTAAAATAGAAAAGTTATTTTGTATACAGTTTTTTATTGCAGCAATCTGAACTATATCGTATTCTATTCCTAATTCATCTTCAACTTCTTCTATATATTTATCTAGAAGTTTTTCGCTAATATCTTCAGTGTTTTTCATTTCTAATCTTCTATTTATGTCACTATAGATAGAATACTCTGAATAGTATATTTCTGGTAAGAAAACTCTATCTTCAATTTCTATTAACTTTGCAGTATCTAGAGCATAAGTATATGTTTTTAGTATGTCTTCTTTATCGACAGCTATATTTCTAGAAGAATATAATATGTTAAAAGTATTGTATAGTAAGTTATTCTTTGAAATATATGTATTACCAGTAGAAAAACAATATGTATTTATAGTATAAATAAAACCGTATAGTATTCTTTCTTGATCATTCGCAGCAATTTCGTTAGTTTCTGCAATTTTATCTACTGTTTTAAAATTTACTCCTTTTATATCTTTAATAAGAGAGTATGGATTTTCTGTAATTGTACGTAACGTGTTATGCTTGTAAAAGTTATAGATTTTCAGAATTAAATTATTGCTAAGATTATATTCGTTTAGCTTTAAAATAATATCTTGAGTTTGTTTATTTGCGACAATTGTAGCATAAATAGTATCTTTACGCTGTGTAGGGATACCCTTTATTGCGAATAGTGCATCCTTATCTTCATATATTTTATCTAGTGCATCGACTCCTAAACTTTCTACTATTAATTCGGCAGTTTTTCTACCAACACCTTGAAAAATGGAACTTGATAAGTAGGATACAATAGCTTCTTTATCTTTTTCGATTACAGGTTCAACTACAATCGCGGATAGCTGAGTTCCGTATTTTCTATGTTGGACTATTTCGCCTTTGAATGAATATAATTCATCTTCAACGAAGTCGAAGTCATTAAATGTTCCTACAACGCTTAAATAATCTCCTTCAGCAAAATCATATTGATCATTTAAAAATATAGATAAAATATAATAATTATTTTCTTTATTATGAAAGATAATTTTATTTAGATAACCTTCTACAGTTTGCATAACAATCTCCTACGAATTTCTTTATAAGAACAATGATAATATATTATAAAGAAAATGTCTAGTATTCATAGGATAGGAGTAAAAATTAAACTAAATTATTGAGAATATATAGCCTTATAGGGTAAAATAATTTGTATAGCTATATTTTTATAGTATAAGAAAAAATATTGTGTGGAATAAATATGTTATTTTAGTTACAAAATAAGTTTCGTAATGGCAATATTTTTCATAAAATGTTATAATAAAATGATAATAAGATAAGGAGGTAGGTCTTATGAGAACGGTAAAAGATGTATTTATTCACTTAAATAAACTAGCTGATGTCAAGTTAGCAGAAAATTGGGATAATGTTGGATTGTTGTTAGGAAACAATAATAATGAGGTAAATAAAGTGTTAGTATGTTTAGATGTAACTACTGACGTCATAAAAGAAGCTATAGCTAATAATGTTAATCTAATAGTTTCACATCATCCTCTTATCTTTAAACCATTAAAATCTTTAGATTTTACTTCTGATTTTAAATCGAGAATTATTCGTGATTTGATAAAAAATGATATCTCAGTTATTTCATTTCATACAAATTTAGATTCTGCGACATTAGGTCTTAATGATTATTTAGCTAAACTTCTTAAATTAGAAGATATTCAAGTATTATTTGAACATAATTTAGATAAAACAGCTGGTTTAGGAAGAATTGGAAAATTAAGTAGTCCACTGAAATATAGTGACTTTATTACTTATTTAAAAGATAAATTTTCATTAGAAAATGTGGCGGCTGTTATTGGAGATAAAAAGGAAATCTCTACTGTTGCATTATTAGGAGGAAGTGGAGCTGATTTTATTTATACATTACCGGAAGTGGATGTATATTTAACTGGTGATGTAGGTTATCATGTAGCACTTGATGCAATAGAAATGAAAAAAAATATAATTGATATTGGTCATTATACTGAAAGTCTTGTAAAAGACTTGCTTTTAGATTATATCTCAGAATTAAATATAGAGGTAATTAAGTCAACAGTTGAAAAATCACCATTTACAATACTATAAAGGAGGTAACGATTTATGGCAAAAGCAACACCAACGATGGAAGATTATATAGAAGTGATATATTCATTAGTAAAAAATAAAGGTTATGCTAGAAGTGCTGATATCGCAGAAAAATTAGAAGTATATCCTTCTACAGTAACTAAAATGTTAAAAAAGCTTGATGTCGAAGGATATATTGTGTACGAAAAGTACAGAGGAATTGCACTTACTGAACAAGGTGAGAAAATGGGGGAATATGCCTTAACTCGTCATGAATTATTAGAAGATTTTCTTAGACTTATTGGAGTAGATGAAGATAAAATATATGAAGAAGTTGAAGGTATTGAACATCATTTTGGTAAAAGTTCATTAGAAAAAATAAAAGACTTAATGAAATATTTAAAAGAAAACAACTATAAAGCGTAATGGAGAATAATTGTGGTAGATAAAGAGTATTTAAAATTATGTCAGTACATTCTAGATAATGGAATAGAAAAAGAAGATAGAACTGGTGTAGGTACGAAAAGTATCTTCGGTTATCAGATGAAATTTGATCTTTCTGAAGGATTTCCATTATTAACCACTAAAAAAGTGAACTTTAATTTAGTTTGGTCAGAATTGCTGTGGTTTATAAAAGGTGATACAAATATCAAGTTTTTATTAGAAAATAAAAACAACATATGGAACGAATGGGCATTTAAAAAGTGGGTAGAAAGTGAAGAATATACTGGTCCAGATATGACGGATTTTGGTCATAGAACATTGGTTGATGAGGAATTTTCTAAACTATACAAGGAACAAATGGAAATATTTAAAGAACGAGTACTTACAGATGAGAGCTTTTCAGAAAAATATGGTGATTTAGGTAATGTTTATGGAAAACAATGGAGAAACTTTAACGGTATAGATCAACTTAAAAATGTAGTGGAACAGATTAAAACTAATCCGTCTTCACGACGTTTAATTGTTTCATCATGGAATCCGGCGGAAGTAGATACTATGGCCTTACCGCCATGTCATTCACTATTCCAATTTTATGTGAATGATGGTAAATTAAGTTGTCAATTATATCAACGAAGCGGAGATGTTTTCTTAGGTGTTCCATTTAATATTGCATCTTATTCACTTCTTACTATTTTAATAGCTAAAGAATGTGGGCTTGAGGTTGGTGAATTTGTTCATACACTTGGTGATGCACATATTTATAAAAATCATTTTGATCAAGTAAAAGAACAAATGTCTAGAACACCATATTCTTTACCTGAATTAAAGATAAATGACTTTGAAAGTATCTTTGATCTTAAGATTGAAGATGTTAAAGTTGTTAATTATGAAAGTCATCCATTTATTAAGGCACCAATAGCTGTATAGGAGGGGTAATATGTTATCACTAATAGTTGCATATGATAAGAATAAATCTATAGGTCAAGAAAATACTATTCCTTGGCGTTTAAAGAGTGATATGTTGCGAGTAAAAGAGTTAACTACAAATCAAACAATTATCATGGGGCGTAAAACTTTAGATAGTATAGGAAAAGCCTTACCTAATCGTATAAATAGAGTTTTGACTCGGAACAAAGATTCTTTAAATCATTATTCAAATATAGAAATCTATTCAGATGATTCAATTTTAGAAAATATCGAAACTGAAAAGGCATATATATTTGGTGGTGGAACGATTTATAGTAAATTTTTTGATAAATGTGATGAAATGTTTATCACTGAAGTAGATACAATAGTAGATGCTGATACGAAGTTTCCTGATTTTGATGAAAATGAATGGGACTTGTTAAGTCGAGAAGAATTTAAAAAAGATGATAAAAATGAATTTAACTATTCATTTTTACATTATATAAGAAAAAGGAAGGAGTAGGAAATGGAAAAAGTAAAAATTATTATTGATTCATCAAGTGATTTAACGTTTGATGAAATAGAAAAATATAATGTTGATGTGATTCCACTTACAATTAATATTGATGGAAATGAGTATGATTACCGTACAATAAGTAATGATGAGTATATAGAAAGAATGAGAACAGCTACTACTTTTTCAACTAGTCAACCAGCAATTGGTAAGTTTTTAGAGGCTTATGAAAGATGGACAAAAGAAGGATATAAAATTATTGTTTTAACTCTTTCTTCTGCCTTAAGTGGTACATATAATACTGCTGTTACTGCAAGTTCTGAATTTGAAGGTGTTTACGTTGTCGATAGTAAAACTACAACTCGTGGAATGGTATTTTTATTAAAAGAATGTCTAAAACAATTGGAAGAACAGGTAGCTATTGAAACGATTGTAGAAAGCTTAAGAGAAAAAGCTAAAAATATTTTAACGTATGTTACAATCGATAAACTTGACAATTTGGTAAAAGGTGGTAGACTAAGTAAGTCGCAAGCTTTAATCGGGGGGCTTTTAAATATAAAAGTTTTAACACAGTTAAAAGAAACAGAATTAGTTGCTTTAGATAAAGTTCGCGGTAAGAAAAAATTAGTTCAGACCTTAATTAAACATATTGAAGAAGATAAACAAGGTAAAACGATAAAAAGTATAAGTTTACCTAATTCTTTAGCTGAAGAATATGTAGCTTTAATTAAGTCAGAACTAAAAGAAACATTTGGTTATGAAGTAAAAGAAGATGAAATATTTACGACAACACCAATTATTTCAACGCATACAGGAGAAAATGCAGTAGGTATCTTAGTAGAGTTAGTATAATCGGAGGTAAAGATTATGACAAATTTCGATGAAACAAGATTATTTGATAGCAATTTTTATGATAAAAATGATATTCACAACATATTAAAAAATGTTGTTGAAACAATAAAACAGCGTGGATATGATCCTATTAATCAATTAATGGGATATATTAAAACTGCTGATCCAGTGTACATTCCTAGAGATAATCATGCAAGGGAGCAAATAAGATTAATAGATATGGATGATATACTAGAGTACTTATTATACTTTTTTATACAGGAGTCGTAGATGTTAGATAAGAGAATAATGGGCCTTGATTACGGATCAAAAACTATAGGTGTTGCCGTTAGTGATTTGTTAGGCTTAACTGCACAAGGTATTGAGACTATTAATATCAACGAGCAGATAAAAGATTTTAAAATTAAAAGGATTAAAGAGTTAGTCCAAGAGCATAATGTAGGAAAAATTGTTGTTGGCCTTCCTAAAAATATGGATAATTCTGTAGGTTTTAGAGGTGAAGCGACATTATATTTTGTGGAAGTTTTGAAAAAGAAAATTAAGAATGTTGAAATAATTCTACAAGATGAGCGTTTAACTACTATGGGTGCTGAAAGAGTGCTTCTTGAAGCAAATGTTTCAAGGAAGAAAAGAAAAGATGTTATTGATAAAATGGCTGCAGTATTAATATTACAGACATATTTAGATAAATTAAATTAATATAAATTTCAGGAGGAAAATAAAATGCAAGAAAAAGATTTAAAAAACATTAGTATTGATAATACTGAAGAGGTGTATACACTTAGTACTTTAGAAGGTGAAGAAAAAGAATACCGTAAAATTTTAGAATTTACTAACCCTACAAACGGTAATCTTTACTATATCTTCGCTGAGGAAGAAACGATTGATGAAGAGGAAATTAGTATTTTCCCAATGGTATGTATAGAAGATGGAGAAGATGCAGTACGTTTTGAACCAGTAGAAACAGATGAAGAATATGATATGATTTCTGAAGTTTTAGATACTTTTTATTACGACGAAAGTGAGTAAGTAATGAGAGAAGATAAGATAAGAAGAAGTAAAGAACTTAGAAAGAAGAATAGAAAAAGAAAATCTATCATTCCTATAATACTGACAGTATTTGTTGTTATAGGTATAGCCGTTCTATCAATATTTTATTACATGACAACACCAGTCGATAAAAGTAATAACAAGGACATTACAGTAGAAGTAAAAGAGAATTATGGAAGTGCTAGAATAGCTCAAGAATTAAAAGCTAAAGGTTTAATCAAGAACGAAGAGGTATTTAAAATTTACTCTAGATTAACACCGAGCACAACATTCTATGTTGGTAGCTTTAAATTAAAACAAAGCATGAGCTTATCTCAAATTATACAAGAATTAGGAGCTAAGAATAAAGGTAAAACAGGAAAAACGTTTGCTTTAATCGAAGGAGACAGTATTTTAAAAATTTCTAAGAATCTAGAAAAGACAAAGTTAGATCCTAAAGAATTTTTAGCTAAAGTTAATGATGGTGAATTCATTAAAAAATTACAAGCTCAGTTCCCTGAGTTAATCACAGATGAGATTTACGGTAAAGATATTAAATATGCTTTAGAAGGATACTTATATCCAGCTATTTATGAGTTAAAAGATGATGAAACAGTTGAGAGTTTAATTACTAAGATGGTTAAATTATCTAATGAAAAAATAGTACCGTTTTACAAAAAGAATAATAAATCATGGAACATTGGTGGACAAAATAAACAAGTTTCTATTCATCAATATATGACGCTTGCTAGTATCTTGGAGAAGGAGTCTACAAAATCAGATGAGAACAGATTAATTGCTAGTGTATTCTTGAATAGACTTGCACAAGGTATGAGATTACAAACTGATCCATCAGCAAACTATGCTGCAGATAAACTTACAGGGGCACCGACGCAAGCAGAGTTATCATTAAACTCTCCTTATAATACTTATACTAATATCGGTTTACCACCTGGTCCAATTTCTTCAATTGGTTCAGAATCATTTGAGGCGTTAAACAATGCGGAAAATACAGATTATGTTTATTTCTTACATGCAACAAAAGATGGAAAAGCATATTTCTCAAAAACATATCCAGAACATGAAAAATTAGCTAAAGAACATATTGAAGGCTATATTCCATCAGGAAGCTAGGAAAGTAAATAATATTTTTAATTTAACATATTAGAGAATAGTCTAATTAATCACTTTAAATATTGATTGATTAGGCTGTTCTCTTTTTATGTTTGTAATTAGCTACTATTGAATAAAAAACAAGATTAAGGTAAAATTAGATATAAGATAAAATTTTAGGAGAAATTATGCAGCAGTATTTTTTAAATGAAGAATTGAATGTTGAATCAACATATGAATTATCAAAAGATGACAGTAATCATATTGTCAGAATTATGAGAAAAAAAATTAATGATAAGGTATATGTTGTTTTTAATAATGAAGTTAAGTACATTTGTAATATTATAGATAATAATGTAGATAAAGTACTAATAACACCATATAAACAGGTAGATGGTAGTAATGAACTTCCAACAAAAATAACAGTGGCTATTCCACCTTTGAAAAATGATAAAATAGAGTATTTAATTCAGAAACTTACTGAACTAGGAGTTAGTAATATTGTTTTATTTAACTCTGAACGTAATATAGCGAAAATTAAGAAAGATAAAGTGGATTCTAAATTAAATAGATGGAATAAGATTATAAAAGAAGCGGCTGAACAATCAAAACGTAATATTATACCTGATATAACGTATGTCGATAGTTTGAAAGAATTAGTTTCATTTAGTGAAAATTACAATTATAAAGTTGTTGCTTATGAAAAAGAATCTATAAATGAAGATAATATTAATCTTAAGAGATTATTGAATTCTGATTTAAACAATAAAGATGTTATTGCAGTTTTCGGTAGTGAAGGTGGGCTATCAGAACAAGAAATCGATAATTTAATAGATGGTAATTTTGATGTAATTGGCCTAGGAAAAAGGATACTAAGAGCTGAGACAGCCCCTCTGTACTTTGTAAGTTGTGTTAGTTATTTTAGTGAATTTAAGTAAAGGAGTTTAACTATGAGTATTGAATTAAATTTAACAGCAAAAGAAATATACGAGAAAGAATTTAAAAAAACGAGAGTAAAGGGTTATAGTGAAGAAGATGTTAATGATTATTTGGACTTAATAATTGAAGACTATATGAAACTTGATAAACTACTTACTCGTTTAAAAGAATTAGAAATTGAAAATCAAAATCTTAAAATTAAAATTGAAGCTATAAAAAACGCTAGTCGAGAGGATAAACCAGTCCAGGTTACTAATTTAGATATATTGAAAAGATTATCTAAACTTGAAACAGCAGTTTTTGGGCCTAATCATACAGAGCAGGATTTATATTAATATATTATTATAAAAGATTAAATAAGGAGAATATCATGAATATTTTACTGATAGTTTCTGGCGGAATTGCAGCATATAAATCGATTGATTTATCTAGTTCTCTAGTGAAGAAAGGTTACGATGTTAAGATTATTCTTACAGAAAATGCAAAGAACTTTGTGACTGAACTACCATTTCAAACATTAACTAAAAATAGAGTGTATACTAATACTTTCGATGAATTAAATGAAAATGAAATCCAACATATTGATTTAACTAAATGGGCAGATAAAATAATTGTAGCACCAGCTACAGCAAATATAATTTCAAAATTTTCGTGTGGAATTGCTGATGACTTAGCAACTTCTCTTATGTTAGCTGTTCAGGATGTAACAAAAGTATATATCGTTCCTGCAATGAATACAGTTATGTATAACAATCCTATTATTAAAGAAAATATAAGTAAGCTTTTGAAACTAGGTTTTAATTTTGTTGAACCTGATAGTGGATTGTTGGCTTGTGGCGATGTTGGGAAAGGGAAATTTCCAACAGTAGAGAAAATTGAAAAAGCTATTTTTTTTGAGTTGCAATTGGATTTAAAAGGAAAAAAAGTTCTAGTAACTGCTGGTCCGACTAAAGAATTCATAGATCCATTTAGATGTTTAACGAATCCATCTACTGGGAAAATGGGAATTGCTATAGCTAATGAATTCAAGAAAAGAGGAGCTGAAGTAATTTTAGTGTCTAGTGTGAAGAATGATACTATTTTAAATGGTATAAAGGTATTAGATGTTGTAAGTACAAAGGATATGTTTGAAGCGGTAAAAAATAATTTTAAAGACTGCGATTATATAGTTAAGGCAGCTGCAGTATCTGATTATACTCCTGTCCTTGTCTTTGATAAAAAAGTAAAAAAACAAGATGGAAATCTTACAATGGAGTTTGAGAGAACTCAAGATATATTAAAATATGTTGGTGAAAATAAAACAGAAGAACAGATTGTTGTAGGATTTGCAGCTGAAACTAACGATCTTCTTGCCTATGCAAGAGAAAAAATAGTTAAGAAGAATTTAGATTATATTGTGGCAAACGACATATCTCAAAAAGATATCGGTTTTGGAAGTGATAATAATGAGGTGTGTATTATTGATAAATTTAATAATATTACAAAAATCGATAAATCTAGTAAGACAAATATAGCTAAAGAAATTGTAGATACTATTACTAAGTAAGCTTAAAGATTTAAAGAAGGTGAGGTGAGATTATGTATGCTGAAGTAATTGTCGATGTAAATAATCATAGTGTCGATCAAAGTTTTTACTATTTGATTCCTGAAAAATTTAAGGAACGTAATCTTATAGGTTATAGAGTAGAAGTACCTTTTGGTACTCGTGTAGTTCAAGGATATGTTGTTAGTGTTAGTAAAAAATATAACGGGGAATATGATAAAAATAACTTTAAAAGTATAAAAAAATTAAAAGATGACTTTCCAATTTTAACTAAAGAAATGCTTCTTTTATCAAAAGTTATGGCAGATGAACTTTTTTGTACTAGAATTCAGGCTATAGAGACTCTAATTCCGACAATATTAAAAAATAAATATATCGAGTATTATGAGTTGATAGACGCGAATAAAACTTTACTATATGATTATGCTAAGTATTTTGATAAGAACAACCTAGTTGAAAAGAAAAAGTTTGAAAAAATTTTTTCAATCGAACAAATTGGATATTTAATCTCGCTAAAAGCAATCAAACTTATAAGTAAAGTTAAAGAAATAAATAATAACATTATGGAAGAATTTTATATTCTAGGTGATATAAGTAATGTTAAATTAACAAAGAAACAACAGATAATTGTAGATTATCTTAGTAACAATAAGAAGATTAAGAAATCAGATGTTAAAGAAATATTAAATATCGGCCCTTCAGTAACGAAGAAGTTATTAGAGCAAAATGTTATTTTTATCATTGAAGAAGAGGTAATTCCTGAAATTGACACGACTATTTTACAAAATGAAACAAAATTGAGTAAATATCAGAAAGAAATCTTTGATAAAATTGTAAAAAATTATAACACCGAAAAATTTAATGAATATCTCCTTCATGGTGTTACAGGCTCTGGAAAGACTGAAATATATATTAAATTAGTAGAAGAAACATTAAAAAATGGAAAAGATGCTATTGTTCTTGTTCCAGAAATAATTTTAACACCGCAAATAGAGAGAAAATTCAAGAAAATTTTTAATGAGAATATTGCAGTAATACATTCTAGATTAAATACTAAAGAGAAATATAATGAATGGAAAAAAATTAAAGATGGTAAGGTTAAAATCTGTCTCGGGACTAGATCGGCTATTTTTGCACCTTTTGAAAATCTTGGTATTATAATTATAGATGAAGAACATGAAAATAGTTATAAGCAAACTGAATCTCCAAGATATGATGCTAAAGATATAGCAAAAAAACGTGGTGTGTATAACAAATGTACAGTAGTGTATGCTAGTGCAACACCATCGGTTGATTTATATTATAATTTCGAAAAGAATAATTCAAGTAACCTTTTGACTCTAACGCATAGATTTAACAATAATTTACCAAAAATTAATATTGTTCATACAGAAGATAAAGAAAAAGTTATAGCTGATGAATTGCTTATTAAGATTAAGGAAAAAATTGACAAAAAAGAACAGGTATTATTGTTAATGAATAAAAGAGGATATACTAACTTTATTCGTTGTTTTACCTGTGGTCATTTATATAAATGCGAGAACTGTGATATAAGTTTAAATTATCATAAACACGACAATTCATTACGTTGTCATTTTTGTGGATATCATAAAAAAATTTCCAATATAAAAAAATGTTGTGAACATCCGGAGTTGGTTTCAGGTAACTATGGAATTCAAAAGGTAGAAGAATTTTTAATCAAGAGCATTCCAGGTGTTAGAATTACAAGGATGGATTCCGATACGACTAGTCGAAAAGGTGCATATGAAAAACTCTTAACTGATTTTAAAAATCATAAGTCTGATATACTACTAGGAACACAGATGATATCAAAAGGTTTGGATTTTCCTAATATTACTTTAGTTGGAGTACTATCTATTGATAGTATGATAGCTATACCTAGCTTTAAAGCGAATGAGAAGCTATTTCAATTATTAGTTCAAACAGCAGGAAGAGCTGGAAGAAGTGAAAAAGAAGGCGAAGTAATCTTTCAAACGAATATAGCGAGTAATATATTGGATTATGCAATTAATCACAGCTACGAAAGATTTTATAAGTACGAATTAAATCGACGTAAACTTATTGATTATCCGCCGTTCTGTAAGATTTCATTTATCACGATAAAAGGTTATGATGAGGTGAAAACAGAACAGGTTGCAAAGATGATTTATAACTTTATAATTAAAAAGCTTAGTGGTACATCTATTCTTGGTCCGAATAAAAGCTTATTCTATAAAATTAATAATGAGTTCAAGTATAATTTGGCAATAAGGTATAATGATGAGGACTATAGTAAATTACATCCACTTTTGAAGTATATAAATGATTATTTTGCAGAAAGTTTTTCAAAAGAGAAGATAACTATAACTATAGATAATTCAGCTTTAGATTTTATGTGATTTTATATAAAAATTAATTCAATAGATTCAATTAATCAGCTTGTAGAAATTGCTTTACAAGTTGATTTTATTTGGTTAGAAATATGATAAAAATTTGAAAAAATAGCGATTTTATCGTATAATATAAGGATGTAGATTTATATTTTATGACTGGAGGAAGATTGTGGAAATAGAACAAGTTATAAAAATTTCACAACTCTATGATTTTTACTCTGAATTACTTAGTGATAAACAAAAACAATATTTAAATGATTATTATTTTAATGATTTATCATTAACAGAGATATCGGAAAATTACAATATTTCAAAACAAGCTGTTTCAAATAATATTAAAAGAACAGTGTTAGAATTAGAACAGTTTGAAGAGAAGTTAAATTTAATTAAATTAAACAATCAAAGATTGTTTTTACTAAATGAAATAAAAAAATCAACGAATGATACAGAAGTACTAACATATGTTGATGAATTGATAAAATTAGAAAACTAGGAGAATCTTTTATGGCATTTGAAAATCTATCGGAAAGATTACAAAATACAATAGCGAAGCTTACAGGAAAAGGAAAAGTTTCTGAAGCTGATGTTAAAGAAATGATGAGAGAAGTTAGGTTGGCATTACTAGAAGCCGATGTTAACTTTAAAGTAGTAAAAGAATTTGTTAAGAAAATTAGTGAAAGAGCAGTTGGAACTGAAGTTATGAAATCATTAACTCCTGCTCAACAAATTGTTAAAATAGTAAATGAAGAACTTGTAGAATTACTTGGTGGTTCTAACGTTGAATTAAATCAAGGTGGTAAAATTACAACAGTAATGATGGTTGGTCTTCAAGGGGCTGGGAAAACAACTACAGCAGGGAAGTTAGCACTTAAAGTTAAGAAGACTATGAAGAAAAAACCGCTTCTTATTGCCGCTGACGTCTACAGACCAGCAGCGGTTCAACAATTAAAAACTTTAGGGAAACAACTTGATATAGAAGTTTTCTATGTTGATAAAGATCCTGTAGATATAGTTAAAGAAGGATTAGCATTTGCTA
This sequence comes from Gemella sp. 27098_8_155, assembly GCF_041433725.1. Taxonomy (NCBI): domain Bacteria; kingdom Bacillati; phylum Bacillota; class Bacilli; order Caryophanales; family Gemellaceae; genus Gemella; species Gemella sp. 27098_8_155. The sequence goes on along the minus strand of NZ_JAPWCA010000001.1, from coordinate 149,944 downwards.
AAGAAAATTACTTTAACTATGTAATTATCGATACTGCTGGGCGTCTTCACATCGATGAATTACTAATGGATGAATTAAAAGATATTAAAGCGACAACAACGCCAGATGAAATCCTACTTGTTATTGATGCAATGATTGGACAAGAAGCTGTTAATATTGCGAGTTCATTTGATGAACAATTAGATATTACTGGACTGGTTCTAACAAAACTTGATGGTGATACACGTGGTGGTGCGGCATTATCTATTAAATCAATCACTGGTAAGCCAATTAAGTTAGTTGGTATGGGTGAGAAGATGAATGACCTAGAGATATTCCATCCAGAACGTATGGCTTCTCGTATTTTAGGTATGGGTGACGTGCTTACTTTAATAGAAAAAGCTCAAGCTTCTATTGATGAAGATGAAGCTAAAAAAATGCAGGAAAAAATCCTTAATCAAAGTTTTACCTTCGAGGACTTTTTGACACAACTTGAACAAGTGAAAAAACTTGGTAGTTTAAAAGACATACTAGGTATGATTCCTGGAATGGGTAAACTTAAAAATATGAATTTAGATGCTGTTGATGAAAAGCAATTTGTTTATATTGAAGCTATCATCAAATCTATGACTATTGAAGAAAGACAAAATCCTGATATAATTAATGTACCACGAAGAAAACGAATTGCACAAGGTAGTGGTAGACCAATTAATGAGGTGCATAAGTTAATTAAACAATTTGAAGAAATGAGAAAAATGATGAAACAGTTTGGTGGACTTATGAATGACAAATCTAAGAGAAAGGGTCTAGGAAGAATGTTTGGTGGCAAACTTCCATTTTAATAAATTATGAATAATATAGTTTTATTTCAACCAGAGATACCAGCTAATACAGGTAATATCGCACGTACATGTGTTGGTACCAATACAAGATTGCATTTAATTAGACCTTTAGGTTTTTCTATTGATGATAAGCATGTTAAACGTGCTGGTTTAGATTATTGGGAACATTTAGATTTAGTTGTTTGGGATAGCTTTGATGAGTTTCTTGAAGCGACTAATGATAAACATTATTATCTTATTACTAAATTTGGTTCAAAGAATTATTGTGATTTTGATTTCTCTAATGAAGAAAATGAAGATATATATTTTATCTTTGGAAGAGAAACTAAAGGATTGCCTAAAGAGTTCCGAGAAAAATATAGTGAGCAAGCATTACGTATACCTATGAGTGAAAATGTTCGTTCATTAAATTTATCAAATACTGCTGCATTAATTATTTATGAAGCTCTGAGACAACAGAATTTTAATAAATTACAGTAATATGATTGTAACATAAAAGTCCTAAATTAAAGAGAACTAATAAGAACAGAGGTTTATTTATATCTAAATTTTTTATAAAAGTTTTTTAGATAACTAATAAATATTATGGGAGTAATCGACAAAATCGAATTCTTTAAAATCTTGATTTTAATTTACTCCCTCCGTATTAATAATATAAAAGGAGAACAACATGACATTTGTTGATATTATAGATGATAATAACTTAGTAGAAGATAGCACCAAAGATATGTTATTAAAATTGTTAGAATGTGCTGCAGAGTATGAAAATATTGATACTGAGATTACTGAGATGTCATTATCTTTTGTAGGTAAAGAAGAAATTCAAGAAATTAATCGTGATTATAGAGGAAAAGATGTTCCTACTGATGTTATTTCTTTTGCATTAAATGATGAAGTAGAGGACGAGATTGACATTATTGGACTTGAAGATGAAATTAATTCTATTGGTGATGTTATTATCTGTATAGATATTGCTCATGAACAAGCAAAAGAATATGAACACAGTTTCGATAGAGAGATTGGTTTCTTGGCAGTGCATGGATTTTTACATCTACTTGGTTATGATCACATGACTGAAGAAGATGAAAAAGAAATGTTTGGAAAACAAGATGAAATTTTAGAAAAATTTGGTTTAAGGAGATAAGCATGTTTGAGGAACAAATTAAAACTGGATTTGTCACTATTATCGGTCGTCCTAATGCTGGTAAATCTACGTTATTAAATAATATATTACAACAAAAAATTGCAATTATGTCAGATAAACCACAAACAACGAGAAATATTATTAATGGTGTATATACTGATAATGATTCACAAATCGTTTTCATTGATACTCCTGGAATCCACAAGCCAAAGCATAGACTTGGAGATTATATGATGAAACTTGCAAGTAGTGCGATTCAAGAGTCAGAAATAGTTTATTTAATTATAAATGCAAGTGAAAAGTTTGGGACTGGAGATCAACACTTAATAAATATAGTTAAAGAATTAAAGGTACCAACATTTTTATTAATTAACAAAATAGATTTAATTTCACCGGAGCAATTAATTCAAATCATAGAATTTTATAAAGATTTATATGATTTTGTGGAAATAGTTCCAATTTCTGCTCTTAAATCAATAAATGTAGATAATCTACTAAATACAACAAAAAAATACTTGCAACCTAGTTTTAAAATGTATCCCGATGATGTAATTACAGACTCACCTGAGTATTTTGTAATTTCTGAATTTATTCGAGAAAAAGTTTTACAATTAACAGAACAAGAAATTCCACATTCTATTGCTGTTGTTATTGATCGAATTGAAAAACAACCTGGTAAAAAGAAAAATATCATTGCAACTATCGTTGTTGAGAGAAAATCTCAAAAGGGTATGATTATCGGTAAACAAGGTAAAATGATAAAAGAAATTGGTTCTAGAGCAAGAAAAGATATTGAAGTTCTTCTTGGCGAAAAAATATTCCTAGAATTATGGGTAAAAGTTATTGATAACTGGAGATCAAAACCAAATCAAATTAGAGATTTAGGCTATAGGGATGATATCTTTGACTAATAGAAATTTCATAACGGGGATTATAATTAAAAAAATCCGTTATAAAGATTATCATGAAATTTTACAGGTTTTAACTGAACAAGGATATATAGAGAGTTTTTTTTATGAGAATGTTCATAAAAGTAAAAAGAAAATTAAGGTTAGTACACCATACGAAGTGAGTATTAATTATTTTCCTACAAATGGTATGAACAAAATTACAAATTTGGAAATTGAAAATACATATACCAATATAGTTTATGATGTTATTAAAAATAGTTATGTTTCAAATATGTTGGAATATACATATTTGCTTAATGATAACTCCTTTAATATTTATAAACTTTTAAAACTTTGTTTAAATACTATTGAAAGTAATGTTTCTGAAAAGCTAGTTGTAAGCTATTTTTTAGCGAAAATATTAAAAGAGCAAGGTTTTATGTTTAAATATCAAAAAACTGATTATAATTATGTAGGATATAGTTTTCAGAAGAATAGTTTTATTGATAAGTTTAATACGGACTACAGTGTCTATGGATTGAATGATCACCTTGTAAAACTTACATACTATCTATCAATTAAAAATATCGATTTTTTGGAAAGTTTAGAAATTGAAAATAAAGATTTAATTAGACTCTTTTCATTTTTTAATATGTTGTTTAAAGAATTTATTGGAGTTGAAACGAAATCATATAAAAAAATACTAGAACTTGAAGAAGTATTAGGTTCTAAATAGAAAGAGGCTATGTATGAATAATGCAATAGGAGTATTCGATAGTGGAGTGGGTGGATTAACGGTTGCTCGAGAAATAATGAGACAACTTCCTAATGAAACTATTTATTATTTCGGTGATGTGAAAAATTGCCCGTACGGAGATAAAACTAGGGAAGAGATAATTAAATATACGGATAGAGCGGTGAAATATTTAATTGATAAAGGTGTAAAAATGGTTGTATTAGCATGTAATACAGCAACGGCAGCAGCACTTAATTATCTTCAAGATAAATATGACATACCGATAATAGGAGTAGTACAACCTGGAGCAAGACGTGCAATCCAGGCTACTGAGAATAATAAGGTTCTTGTTTTAGGTACTAAATTCACTGCAAAATCAAAAGTTTATGATATTGAAATTGAGAATATTAATTCTGATATTCAAGTCGTTGATAAAGCTTGTCCTGCTTTTGTACCTTTTATTGAATCAGAAGGTAACGTTGATAAAGATGCAACAAAGACGATTATAAATGAAACTTTGGAGAACACACGTAATTTAGGAGTAGATACAGTTGTTTTAGGTTGCACGCATTATCCAATTTTAAAAAAAGATATTGAAGAATATTATGGTAATAATATTAAGGTTATTTCTTCAGGGAGAGAAGCTGCTCGAGAAGTTAGCTCTGTATTAGGGTATACAAAGTTACATCAGAAGAAATCTAATAAGAAAGAGCATAGATTTTTCATATCAGAAGATAGTGATAACTTTAATAATATAGCTTCGAAATGGTTGAATAAAGAAATCATTGCAGAAGTAGTAGATTTATAGGAGAAAGTAATGAAAGAATTAATTTTAGCATCTAATAATGCTCACAAAGTAGAAGAAATTAAAAGTATATTAGAAGATTATAGTATCTTAACTCTTAAGGATATTAACTACACAGAAGAAATAGTAGAAGATGGTACTACATTTGAAGAGAATGCATTAATTAAAGCTCGAACAATATGTAAATACTCTGGTAAAACAGCTATTTCTGATGACAGTGGATTAAGTGTTGAACTACTTGATGGGAGACCCGGTGTTTATTCTGCAAGATATTCTAAAGAACAAACTGATGAAAAAAATATAGAAAAAGTTCTTTTAGAGTTAAATGGACAAAAATCAAAAGCTAAATTTGTTTCAGTCATAGCTCTTGTAAAACCTGATGGAACAGAATTAACTTTTAGAGGTGAGTGTCATGGCGAAATTATTTTTGAAAAACGCGGTACAAATGGTTTTGGATATGATCCAATCTTCTATGTTCCATCTTTAGATAAAACTTTTGCAGAGTTAAGTGCTGAACAAAAAAATAGTATTAGTCATAGAAAACAATCATTAGAGAAATTTTCTCAATATTTGAAAGAAGAAAGTGATGAAAACTAGAATTATTCGTGAAGATTGTATTGCTTGTGGAAATTGTAATGCTATCTGTCCTGACATATATGATTATGACGAAGATGGAATTGCATATTGTATTATAGATGAAAATAATATGACGGAAGTAGTTCCAGATAAATATAGAAGTTTGGTTCTTGAAGCACAAGTAAACTGCCCTACTGAGGCGGTTTATGTAGAAGAGGACTAGAAAGGAGAGAAGATTGAGCAATAAAAAAACAAAAAAATCCAAAAAAACAAATGGAACAAAAAAATCCACTAACTCCAAAGGTAAAAAAGGTGCTACAAAGAAAAATCCTAAGAAAAATATAATTCCAGTTTTAACTAAAGAAACATACAGAGGATTGTATTTTGTAATTTCTGTTCTTATTATAATTTTATCTGTTCTTCAGATGGGATTTGTAGGTAGATTTTTCGATTCATTATTTAAATATCTATTTGGTAGCTTTAGCTATATATTATATATAATTATAGTAGCTACACCAATTTATTATATAATGAATAAGAAAATCAAAACACCCGCTATTGTAGTAACGCTTTTAGTGTTGATAGATTTCTTATTCCAGTTAATACTAGTAGGCAATGCAGAAAGTACTTATATTAGTTTTACGGAGATATATAATGGTAAAGTATTAACTTATGGCGGTGGACTGATATCTTACTATCCAGTTAAATTTTTAATATACTTATTATCATACTATGGATCTTTATTAGTAGTTATATCAGCAATTATTACATCTATATTCTTATATTTTAATATAAATCATAGAACTCTTGTTTTAAGATTAAAGCATCAAATTGTGGATGCTTTTGACAAAAATGAGTATGTAGATGAAGAACATGACGAGTATCTTGAAATTGATGAAGAAATAATAGACGATTATAATTATGTAGATACAAAAAAAGAAAATTCTAATGAACAAAGATATAATAATATCAAAGACAAAGATTTAGTAGTAGATATTAGAGAATTTAAAGAAGAACCTGAGGAAGAACTTGTACAAAGAGTTACAAGAAAACAAGCTAAGTCAAAAGAAGTTAAAAGTGTTGATGTTGTTGAGGAATCTTTAAATGAAGCAGTATCTGAAGAATCATATGATAATTATCAACTACCTCCTATTACATTACTTAATAGTCCAGTTAAAAAACAAACAATAACTAAGGGTGATGTAGTTGAAAAATCTAAAATATTACAAAGTACATTTAATAACTTTGGTATTGAGGTGAAAATAGTTAAAGCAATAGTAGGTCCTTCTATTACACAATTTCAAATTTTACCAACTCCGGGAACAAAGGTTAGTAAAATTGTAAATTTAAGCAATGATATTGCGCTGAATCTTGCAGCTAAAGATGTACGTATTGAAGCACCAATTCCTGGTAAGTCATTAATTGGTATTGAAATTCCAAATACAGTAAATGAATTAGTAACAATGAAGGAAGTATTTGTAAATGATGAGGATAATTCTCCTCTATCAGTTGCCTTGGGGAAAGATGTATCTGGTGAATCAATTTTTACAAGAATCGATAAAACACCGCACTTATTAATTGCAGGTTCAACAGGTAGTGGTAAATCAGTATGTGTTAACACGATAATTACAAGTATATTACTAAAAAATAAACCAGATAAAGTAAAATTAATAATGATAGACCCTAAAATGGTAGAATTATCAATATATGATGGAATTCCGCATCTATTAACATCAGTTGTAACTGATCCAATAAAAGCTGCTGATGTACTTCATAAAGTAGTTTTAGAAATGGAAAATAGATATCGAGAATTTGCTAGAGCGCGAGTTAGAAATATGGAAGGCTATAATAAAATAGCAGCAAAAGATCCAGATTATAAAGAACTACCTTATATAGTAGTTATTATTGATGAATTGGCTGACTTGATGATGGTGTCATCTAAAGAAGTAGAAGAATCGATTGCACGAATAGCTCAGAAAGCACGTGCTGCAGGAATTCATATGATTATAGCTACTCAAAGACCGTCTGTAGATGTTATAACAGGTGTAATTAAAACAAATATACCTTCAAGAATAGCATTTGCAGTAAGTTCAAGTATTGATTCAAGAACAATTCTAGATAAGTCTGGAGCTGAAACCTTACTTGGTAAAGGTGACATGCTTTACTTATCAGCTGATTCAAGTAAACCTGTACGTATCCAAGGAGCCTTTCTTTCAGATGAGGAAGTAGAAAAAGTAGTAGATTATGTTAAGAGCCAGTCAGAGGCCCAATATGATCCAAATATGACACCAAGTGAAGTAACTTCACAAGGTAGTGGTAGTTCATCAGCAGATGACGTAGATCCACTGTATAAAGAAGTATTACTATTTATAGCAAAAACACAAAAAGCTTCAGCTTCACTTTTACAACGTAGATTTAAAATTGGATACAATAGAGCAGCTAGAATAATAGATATGCTTGAAGAAGACGGTTATATTGGTCCAGTTGATGGGAGTAAACCTAGAAAAGTATTTTTAGAGAAGGAATTTGCAGAAGATTATGAATAAAATAGTTTACATAAATAATTTTATGTAAACTATAAATGATATTATTAAGAGAGGTAAATTAAATTGAGAAAAAATAATAAAGTACTAGTTGGATTATTGATAATCGTACTTTTAGCGGTTATCGGACTATCTGCTTATGCTTATCAAAAACATAAAGCTTTAAATAATGTTAAACCAAAAGTTACAGAAACTAAGAAAGAAGATTCTAAATTCGAAAAAATAATAAAAGAAAGTTCTAGTAACTTTAATAAAGAAAATGAATTAAGTAAGAAAATTGATATACTAAAAAATCTGTTAACTTATAAAGATGAAATAAGTAAAGAGAATAAAGATAAACTTAACGAACAATTTAATTCTCAAGTCAAAGAGATGAGAGAAAAAATTAAAAATAGTTTAAAAGATAAAATTAGTTCTCTAATAGTTACTAATGAAGATAAAACTAATACTGAAAAAATTACTAATGTTAAAAAAGAGCTTACAGAACTACAAACTTTAGTAGATAAAGAAAAAGAAACAATTTTTGAAAAAGATGAGGACTACAATGATATTTCTCAACTAATTAAAACAAATCTTGCAACTACTGAAGTAACACAAACAGCTACAACAACGAATAATAGTAATACAACTACTGAACAGGCTCAACATACTCAGGTAGTTGAAGTACCAACTCCTCAAAGATCACGAGGAACGACTACTTATACTCCTCCAAGAGTGCAAAATAGTCCAACAGCCCCTTCTAGAAACTCTGATTCAAGTGCTACTGTTACACCACCTGCACCAGTAACACCAACTACACCAGCAGTTAGTGAAACAACAGGAACAAGTGAATAAATTTTTAAAAACAGGATAATATACAACATTATCCTGTTTTTGTTATTGTAGCATATTACAGAATATGTTATAATTATAATGAATTTAAATTTATGCAAGAAGGGTAAGTAATAATAATGAATCTACCAAATAAAATAACATTATTTAGAACAATATTAATACCTATATTTATAGTATTTTTATTATATAATATGGGAGGTAGTATTTCTATCCTAGGTGGTCGAAATATAACCCTTAATATTTTCATAGCAGCATTGATTTTTATGTTTGCATCATTCACAGATTTTATCGATGGATATCTTGCTAGAAAATATAATTTAGTGACTAATATGGGTAAATTCTTAGATCCATTAGCCGATAAACTTCTAGTTGGAAGTGCCTTTATTGTAATGGTTGAATTAGGATTAATGCATAGTTGGATGGTAGTAGTTGTAATTGCTAGAGAATTTGCGGTTACGGGACTTAGACTTCTGGCTGTAGAAAAAGGGGAAGTAATACCCGCAGGAATTTTAGGTAAACTAAAAACCATTAGCCAATTATTAGCTATTATTCTAATTTTATTAGGAAATCCGATATTTAACAGTATTGGTTTTGAACTAGATTATATCCTATTATGGATTTCTGTAATATTAACTATTTTATCAGGATTGGAATATTTCAAAAATTCTTTACATGTATTTAAATAATGTTAGTGATAGGATTTCCTATCCTAACATTTTTTTTAATGGAAAATTAGAAAGGTGTGATTATATTGGATAATATTTTGAAAGATGAGTGTTTTAAGAAAAAATATCCTATTATTCTAGTATCTCATAATAATAAATGGATAGAATGGTATACAGAAATGGAAGTAAAATTATCAAAATTACTTAAAGATATACCAGTAAATATTTATCATATTGGAAGTTCTGCAATACCAAATATGAAATCAAAAAATATAATTGATATACTTATAGAAACTATTGATGACAGAAATTTTGGTAATATAGTTAAAATTCTTTCTAAAGAATGGGAATTACGTTGGAATGAAGACGATAGAGCTTTTTTAGTTAAAGGATATGGCGAGAAAGGTTTTCTAGATAGAGTATTTCATCTTCATATAAGAAAAAAAGGCGATATTACTGAAGTAGAATTCAAAAATATATTATTAGAATATCCAGAAGTTGCAAAAAAATATGAGGCTTTAAAGTTAAAACTAGAAAAAGAATATAAATTTGATAGAGAAAGATATACTGAAGGTAAAACAGAATTTATAGATAATATTATAAGAGAATACAGTTTACATAAATAACTTTATGTAAACTGTATTCTCTATTTTACTTCTTTTTTATTGAAATAATTATATAATCCGTGAATAGCAACTATTGACCAAACACCTTCTAGTAAAACAAATCCCCATTGTTTACCAATAAAGGCATCAATTCCAAGAATTAATGCTCCGATAGCATTTAGTAATAAATAACTAAGTGATGTAGTTTTAAGTTTTCCTAATTGACTAAATACAAAGCCGATAAGAATCAAGAGTGATCCTAAAACTTGTACAATAATCCCCATTTTATACCTCCATAATATTTAATAACTTTTATATTTTAACTTAATTGGAGATACATTGCAATACTAATCATCTAATTTATCAATAGATTGTTTAATTATTTTTTTAGATTCGTTAATGTATAGCATTGAAGTATCACTGTTAGAGTGTCCCATTTGAGTCATAATGATTGGTATATTACCGTTTGTTTTTAATGCTAATTTAGTACCGTAACTATGTCTTAGTTTATGTGGTGACATTGGAACATTAAAGGCATCTGTATATTTCATAACTAGTTTTTGGATAGCTCTTATTGATAATCCAGTTTTGTTTTTACTAATGAAAACAAAGTCTTCTCTATTAAGTTTAAAAGGTAGGGAAGTTATATACTCATTAAGTCTGTCTAATGCGGATTTAGTTATTATAACTGTGTCTACTTTATTACCTTTTCTAATGACGTTTATCTCACTATTTAGAAAATCTATATCTTTAACTTTTAAATTAGCAAGTTCATTAACACGAATACCACTTTTTAAAAATAGCGTTAATATCGCAAGATCTCGTGCTTTATCACGTAAAAAGAACGTTTTTCCATGTTTTGATAAAGTTTTTTCATACTCAAATTCAACATACTGCAAGAATTCTTCGTCCTGAGAGTCTAAAAAAATCTTTTCAGAAATTTTCTTTGATCTTGATGATAGAGTCTCTTTCACACGATTAATAGGTATCTTAAGCATTACATTTCGCTCAAAATAAGCTCGTCCTTGTTCATTTTCGCTTGTAACAGTAAGGAACTTATATAAAGACCTCATAGCAGCCTTATAATTGTTAACAGTCGTTTGACTACGATATTTTCCGTTAACTTGTTCACGAGAAAGAGATTTAAAATAACTTTCCATTTCTTTTTTTGATATATTTTCTAAAGTAGATAGTTTAACTTCTTTTATATTTTCTGCATCTGAAATTGTTTCTCTAATAGTCCAATTTAGAAAGTTCTTATAGGTTTCTAAATATCTATGTAATGTAAGTGGTGACAAATTATCGTAATATGTGTCGATGAAGTCTTCTATATAATCTGGGAATTCAGGAAGTATTTTATTTATTTTTTGTTTATAATAATCACGTTGATTCATTGGTATTACTACATTCTCCTAAAGTTTATTAATTATACATATAATATGTATTATACGAACAAATATATTATATCATATTTATTAATTTCTTTCAATATACTTCAATCCCCTTATCTCGATAAAGAATAAAATATTTCATTTTTAATTTCTGATAAATGATTATTTATTTGATCTATTTTGTTTTAAATTAATTTTTTCAATTTAATGAGTAACTATAATTAATAATATATGAGTTTCACTTTCAAATTTGAAATTCTAGAAAAAACGACCTATTTAAACGTCATATAAGCTTTCTAAAATATTTTTTAATACAATTACTCCAAAATGATATAAAACCTCTTAAAATTGATTTAAATGCTTAATTTGACATTTATAGCTAATTTAGCATATATCTTGTTTGATTTCTATATATATTTATTAATATAATGTAAAAAGCTACCTAAGTTTCCTTAGATAGCTTAAAGTTTATCGCTTAATTATACACGCTCAACTTTTCCAGATTTTAAAGCTCTAGCAGAAACCCAAACTTTTTTAGGTTGTCCGTCTACTAAAATTGTTACTTTTTGTAGATTAGCTTTGAATTTTCTTTTATTTGCGTTCATTGCGTGTGAACGAGTATTTCCTGAACGTGCTTTACGTCCAGTAACGTAACAAACTTTTGCCATGAATTAATCCTCCTTTTGGAAATAGTTTATTCATAACATTTACTACATACACAAGTATTAATATAACATACCTTAACATAAATATCAAGCAAAAAACTCATATAATTTTAAAAAAATTTATGTAATCGAAGTCATAATTAATATTATTAAAAATGCGACTGTAGATGCCACTGTTGTTCCCAATGTCCATGTTTTAAATGTAGTTTTAAAATCTAAATTTAGATACTGTTTAAATAACCAGAAACCTGGATCATTTACATGTGAACAAAACATACTACCAGCTGTAATACTTAACATTATAAATACCGGTGAATAACTGATAGTCGGAACTAAAGGTTCTACTATTGCTAACGTTGTAATTGCTGCAATAGTTGCGCTACCTAGTGATATTCTTAGGATGGCAGCAACAAAGAAACTAATGAGTATTGGTGATATGTTCATACCACTAGTTATTTGTACTATCTCATCTGTTACCTTTGAATCTACTAATACCTGTTTCAAACCTCCAGCAGCACCGTTAATAAGTAATACGACTGCTATTGTTTTAATAGATTGACTTAACAATGGAGAAATACTACTAACCCTCAAATGTTTTACAATCATCAATTTCCAAATGGCTATTAATAAGCTGATTATCAATGCAGTAACTGGATTACTTATAATTGTTAATATATCTTTTAAGTAAGTTGGCAAACTATTTAAACTTAATGCTACTGTAGGAATAGTAATTAAAATAACAGGTAATAACATTAATATAATAGCAAAGCTAGAACTCATCATCTGTCTCTCAATTTTTAAAACACTTATATTATTTTGTTCTCTTTGTACGATAGGTTTAGTTTGTACCATCTTTGAATTAGTTAATAATAAACCACCAATAATTGCTGTTGGTATTGCAACTATTAAGCCATAGAAGAATACTTCCGCCATATTAAGATGGAAAGTTTTAGTAATAATACTTGGACTAGGATGTGGTGGGAATAGTGCATGGATTGTTAGTACACCAATACTTGCTGGTAAAGCTAAGTAAATTTTATCGAAATCTAGTTCTTTTGCTACTGCTAAAATAATGGGAATTACCAAAATAAAAGCTACATCAAAAAATAAAGAAAAACTTATACACATTCCAGCAATAAGAAGACCTAATTGAATCCTCTTAATTCCGAATAGACTAATCATTTTCTTTGCAGTAATTTCTACTGCTCCTAATTCTTCAAGTATTCTTCCAAACATAGCTCCTAATCCTAAGATTAGAGATAGATGTCCTAGAAGAGATCCTGTCCCCTTCTCTACCGAATCAATTATAGAACTAGGGGATAAGCCTAAAAATAAACCTAGAATAATTGCTACTATAAGTATTGATAAGAAGGGTTCAAAATGTAATTTTGTTATTAAAAATATTAGTACGCTAATTCCTAAGAAAACTAATAACAATTTATAAGAATGAATTCCTAAAAAATAAGCTAGGATCGAATATATAATTAATCCTAAGCTGATTAATATTTTATCTAATTTCATTATATTCTCCTTAATTTTTTCATTAGGTAATTATATCATTATTAGCTATATCAAGTAAAGATATACGCTTACTATAGAATTAGTGTTCTTTATCTAGTAACTCAGCGATTTTCATAAAAGTTCTTCCGTTTCTAATAGTAACAGCTTTATAGAAAGATTCTTTAATTAAATATTTATGATATGCCGTTTTTAAATAGTTCTTTTCATTAAATTTTCCCCAAATAACAGCTCTTTTTCCAAAGTGAACTTTTTCGTCGTTTAAAGGCATACTATTTATTCGTTCTTTGATAATAGAATAATCTATATCTTCACTATAAAATAGCACATCTTTTCTATAAAAATTATCATTCCACCAACTAGGCAAATTTTTAAGTTCTTCTATGTATTCATCTTTTGTTAATATTACTTTATTAATTTTGAAAGGATATGAATTCAATATCTGTGATATCTTATCATTAACAACACTTATATTTTCAGTGGAATTAAATATTATATTGCCACTGTTTATATAAGTAATAACATTTTCATAACCTAAGGTTGAAATCATATTTTTTAAATCAGCCATAGAGACTTTATTCTTACCACCAACATTGATTCCACGAAGCAAAAGTACATATTTCATTATTTTCTCCTTTTATAAAAAACTCTCTATCATTGAAATAATAGAGAGTTTTAAATTATTCATAAATTATGCTCTTGATACGTAAGAACCTTCTGCTGTATTGATTACTAATACATCTCCTTCTTTAACGAATAGAGGTACTTGTAATGTGTATCCAGTTTCTACTGTAGCAGCTTTAGTAGCTCCTTGTGCAGTATCACCTTTAACACCAGGTTCAGTTTCAGTTACAGTAAGTTCTACTGTTGTTGGTAAGTCAATACCTAAGATTTCATCACCAAACATTAAGATTGAAACTTCCATGTTTTCTTTTAAGAAGTTTAATTCGTATTCTAATTGTGCTTCTGGTACTTCGATTTGCTCGTAAGTAGCGTTATCCATAAATACATAAGCTTCACCTGTTGAGTAAAGGTATGACATTTTTTGGTTATTGATTTGAGCTTTTGCTACTTTCTCACCAGCTCTGAATGTTTTATCATTAACTGCACCTGTACGCATGTTTCTTAATTTAGAACGTACGAAAGCAGCTCCTTTACCAGGTTTAACGTGTTGGAATTCCATTACTTTCCAAATGTTTCCATCAACTTCGATAGTAACTCCAGTTTTAAAATCATTAACTGATATCATTATTGTATTTCTCCTTTAAATTGTACTAATATTATTATAAATAAAAATTTTTTTAAAATCAAGGTAAAAACGATTAATTTTAATGCAAAATACTATAAAACTAGTATATTCTAAGTATTTAGTTTACATAATATATTTTATGTAAACTAAATGCAGTTATTTTACTTTTACAGCTTCTACCATGTATATTCTATTACCTTTTTTAATGAACTTATCTTCATATTCCGTATGAACATTATCTTCTTCATAGATACTGTTTGTTAGGTCTAATGATAATCTATTGAATGTATATCCATAACTAGCATAACTCATTAGACTATATTCAAATAAGCCTTGATTATCTGTTTTTTGTATAATAGTTTTATCTCCACTAAGTATTGCTTCATAACGAGCTAAAAATGTGTGGAATGTTAGACGTCTTTTCTCGTGTCTTGTTTTTGGCCATGGATCAGAGAAGTTTAGATAAAGTTGATCAACTTCTCCTTCAGCAAAATACTCAAGTAAATCTTCAGCATTTCCAGAAATAAGTTTTAGATTTTCTCTGTGAGTTTCTTCTACTTTATCTAATAGAAACGTTAATACAGTAGGTTGAGCCTCCATTGCGATAAAGTTTATATTTTGATGTTTTTCTGCTAATGTATGAATAAACTTACCTTTTCCACTCCCTATTTCAAGATGAATTGGATTTTCATTTCCAAATATTTCTTTCCATTTCCCTTTATTATCTTTAGGTTGTAAAAATACAACGGGACTATTTTCTAAACGCTCTCTTGCGTCTGCTCTATTTCGAACTCTCATTCATGCACCTTTCTATTTTAATTCAATTGTTTCATTGAATAAATCTTTATTTTCTAATACTTTTTCTTTTGAACCTAGTACACAAGTATAGGCTCTAGACTTCATATTTTCAAATACAGTTGCTAATTTTTGTATATCTTCAACTGTGGTATTTTTAATTTCATTTACAAGTTCATCGTAAATATTAAATGGTGAATTTGTTAAATATTTATTAAGTGAATATGTTGCTAATGTACTTGGTGACATCAATACATCTAATGTATTCAATGTACCGATAATGTATTTATTTAAATCATTCTCATCAGCGATAAAGTTTCGGACATAGTTATCAATATTGTAATATATATCTAGTGTTTCAACTAAATTAGGATCACGATAAGACCATAAGTTAAAATCACCAAAGTTATTAAATATTGCTCCAGAACCGTAAGCACCATTTTTCACACGAACATTATTCCACAAATAATCTAAACTTAGGATATGTCTTAGTACTAGATGAGTTCCGGTATAATCTTTAATACTGTATCCAACACCCACATACTGCACAAGAGAATCAAAGTAAAATCCTTCAGAATAACCGTTTTCTTCTAATTTTATTTCAAATCCTTTTTGTCTATTTGTATCTTTTGGATATTTTTCTAAGAAGCTAGTAAAAACTTCTTTAAAATCATTATATTCTTCTTTATTTCCAACAAAGTTTGTTAATAATCTAGATTTATTGAAAATTAATTTAGCAACATTATAAAGATTTTCTTTTATACTTTCGTTGTCAGATTTATAATTATCTAGTAATTTATTGATGAATAAGTAGAAGTCATATTCACCATGGTATGATGCTAACCTACTTTGTGGATTATAGAATCCACTAATTCTACGTGCTACAAACGCATGTCCTGAATTCTTGAATTTGTTTTCTAGCATTAATTTAACTTCTAAAAGGACGTTGTATAATGCTTCTTTATCTTCAAAATCAACATTAAGTGTTGTTTCCTCTATTATATTAGCTAATTCTTTTGATTTTTCAACAAGATTTTTCGCGCTAATTATAAATTTAACTTCACATTCATCACTCTTATGTTTTCTAAAGACATTTATATAAGAACTAACTCCACCAAGATTTGCTCCTATTTCTTTAATAACTTCTGCCTCGGTTTTATTTTTTGTGTTAAAGTTAAATAATAAATATGATAAAATTGAAGCGTATTGAAGCTGTTCTAGCTCAAAATCGCTAATATCAAAAAGTAATTTAGTATAAGAAATTCCATTTGTTACTGCATTATAATGAGAGAATTTTAAATCTTTATATGTTTCAAATAATGTTTCTTCAAAAGGATTTTTTAATTCAACTTCTTTAGCATCAACACATTTAATTTTTTCAAGATCTTCTTTCTTATCTATACTATTTTGCCAGTTTTGTAAAGAGATATTATTTTCAACTATATCTTGTAGTTCATTTTCGGATAATGAAGCTTTGTATTCAACTAGATTTTTCTCTTTTTGCTCTTTTTCTAAAGTTGGAATTAACTGTAAAACAGCTTGTTTCTCATTATTAATTAGGAACTCTTTTGCAAGACTTTCATATTTTTTATCTTTACAATTTTCTTGTAAATCAGCTATAACTTTATCTAAATCAAATGAAGACAGTATGTCTTCTTCACTGTAAAGCCAAGTTCTTAATAATCTTATTGCGTAAGAAACACCTTTTGGTGCAGAAGTTTTGTTAATTTCTTCTTTAATTGAGAAATTTTTCTTATTGATTGAAGCTTGTACTTGCTCATAATCAAAACCTTTTTCAATGATTGATTTAAGAAGTTTTTTGTATTCAGTATCAAGTTTATCTAATTTATCATCTTTTACATATTTGAAGATGACTGAATAGACAGTTTCTTTTCTATCTTTTTGAACATAACTATAAACATCTTCACAAAAATCATTTTCTATGAAATATTTTCTAAATTCAGTATTACTACTTCCTAGAAGTATATCATCTATAATATCAATATTTTCGATTCTACTGAATTCATTACTATCACCAAGAATGTAATTATATGCAACATATGCCTTGTTACTAAGCTCTTCGTTAAAATAAGTTCGCTTAACAATTTCTTTTGAAAAATGATTTTGACGTGATAAGTTATAGTCACTATAATCTTTATAATCATAGTTATTTAAATAACTATCGATATGTTTCAAATATTGGTCTACATTTAGATTACCATATAAGAAGATATAACTGTTACTTGGGTGATAATTATAATTATATGTTTCTAAAAATTCTTCTTGTGTTATTGAAGGAATAGCCTCCGGTTTCCCTCCTGAAGAATATTTATATGGTGTATCACTGAATAAGTGTTCACTAACATATTGATCAAGGACTTCATCTACTGATGAGTATGCACCTTTCATTTCATTATAAACTACACCTTTGTATATAAGTTCATCCTCTTTATTTTCTAAATGGTAATGCCAACCTTCTTGTGCTAATATATTCTCATTATCTTTTAAATTTGGATTAAATACAGCATCTAAATAGATGTCCATTAATATTTCTAAATCTTTTTCATTTTTAGATGATACTGGATACATAGTTTTATCAGGAAATGTCATTGCATTTAAAAATGTATTAAAAGAACCTTTAAGTAGTTCTACAAAAGGTTCTTTTACTGGATATTTCGCTGAACCACATAAAACAGAATGTTCTAAAATATGAAAAATACCATTATTATTATAAGGGATAGTTTTAAAACTTATGCTAAAACTTTTATTTATGTCGTCATTTTCAAAGAAAACTAATCTAGCACGAGTTTTAGTATGCTCATAAAGATAAGCATTTGTATTAATATTTTTTAGATATTTCTTTTCTATAAGTTCAAATGTCATATTATTTAATTATTTCATAGTAGATTACATTTTTAGTAATGTAAGAACATCATAACCTTGTAGTTTGTCCATTCCATTTAGACCATCTAGTTCGATTAAGAATGCAATACCTACTACGATTCCTCCTAATTCTTCTACTAATTTAATAGTTGCTTCAATTGTTCCACCAGTAGCTAGTAAATCGTCAGTGATAAGAACACGTTGACCAGGTTTAATAGCATCTTTGTGCATTGTTAAAGTGTTACTACCATATTCTAAATCATATTGGTAAGAAATAACTTCACGAGGTAATTTATTAGGTTTTCTAACAGGAACGAATCCAATACCTAATGAATAAGATACAGGACATCCAATGATAAAACCACGTGCTTCTGGTCCAACTACAACATCAACTTGTTTTTCTTTTGCATAGTTAACGATTTGATCAGTAGCATATTTATATGCCTCACCATCTGCCATTAATGTAGTAATATCTTTAAAACTAATTCCTTCTTTTGGCCAATTTTCTACGATTGAAATGTATTTTTCTAAATTCATTTATTTTTATTTTCTCCTAAATGTTTTCTTAACTCAATTATTATACTATAAAATCCCAAAATAAGCAATTTTAAACACTATTAATACACTAAGAAACAGTAATTTATTAGATTACGTGCTACTTATAATATGAAAAATATACTTATAGTATTATATAATCTAGAACCCTGTATATTTTTAGCAATTTAAAATCATCGGTTAATAAAATCAATTATTATTTGTATTCAATGTTATGTGTTAAAATATATTATAAATACGATATAAGGAGATTCTAGTATGAAAATTACATTTACTGATTCAGCTGTGAATTATATTTATAAAAAATTTGAAAGTAAGGACACTAATGCATATGATATTATTATTGACTATTTAGATGGAAATAGTCCATATTCAGATAACGTTAATGGGTGTCATTGTCAAGTATATGATAAATATAGAATTTTAATTGTTTCTAAGGAAGACAAAAATATTAAATGGGATAAATATGATAAAGAACTTTCTACAAACATAGGTACTGTTCATTATCCTTCTTACTATGAAGTTATGTTTGATAAAGACAATAAATTTGATTTTAGTGAAACTAATTTTACTTTATATTTAAAAAGCGAAGCGGGAATTATTACAGAACAAGTTCAATTAATAATTAAAAAATAAATTTAAGTAAATTTTAATAAGTTTTGCTAACATTATCATAAGTGTAATTAAAGAAAGGAGAATGTTTTGAAATCTTTTCTAAACAGTAGAAAATTAACAGTATTTCTATTTTTTGTATATTTATTTATACTTACATGGGTAATAGTAGCTAAAATGGATTGGAACTTACTACTCAGTAGTAATTTTTCTTGGATACATAATCCTCGTGTATTACTCTATCCTGGCGTATCTTGGAGAACAATCAATCTAGTACCATACAGATTTGGAAATTTTGACATTGTTGAAGTTTTACTTAATATAATTTTCTTTATACCTTTTAGCTTTTATATCAAAATGCTATATCCTAAATCATCTGGTTTAAGAGCTATAATTTTAGGGTTTATATTAAGCTTAATATATGAATCTACTCAATATATCTTGACTATTGGGTTCCCTGATATAACAGACTTGATAGATAATACTTTAGGAGCCTGCATAGGAGTAATAATTATCAATATTATTTCTATAATTTTAAAAGAAAAACTTAGATTGTATATGAATTTCATTTTAATACTTCTTTCAGGATATATTATTTATGAAATAATTAATGTAATATCTTAAATAACAAATAATAACGGATGTACTTGACGATTGTTAAGTACATCCGTTATTTATATCTTATGTAATTATTATTATTATTAAATTTTTAAATTATCTTTTTCTTCTGAAGCCTAATGCAGCTAATCCAATACCTAATATACCTACTAATAATGCTCCAACACTATTTTCAGTTAATCCTGTTTTAGGTAATATGTTATTGAATCTTTGTGAAATTGTATTATTTCCAACATTAGTATTGTTATTTTGAGTAGATAATGTAGCATTTGTATTAGAATCTTGGTTATGTGATCCATTGTTATTTGTTCTTGAAACAATAGTATATGTACTGAAGTGATCTGTATAGAATGTTAATTTTCCATCTGAATATGTACTTGGGACTTTTTCTAATTTATCACCATTTACATAATAAACTGCTAATGTTTCATTGTCTTTGGAAAGAACAGCTACTGTAACTGCTCTAGTTTCTCCGTCTTTATTTATTACATTACCATTATCATCTGTGAAGAATAAATCTAAAGTTTTCACAACATTTAAATTCTCATCAAGATCCTTAACTAATTCTTTTACTTCGTTTACTTTTTGTTCATTAGAATTTTGAGCAACAAAGTGAATACCAGTAACATCTTTAGCCTTGAATTTTACAGTTACTTCTTCATCTCCAGGTAATTTAGCAACAAGTGTATCTTTTAGATTGCTAAGTTTAGCATCATGATTATCATCATTTGTAGGATTACTTGGTTGTTCAATTGCTGGTGTTTGAGTATTTTCCTCTGATTTAGGCTGTTCAGGTGTTACCTGAGGTTTTTCTTCTGGTTTAGGTTGTGCTGGAGTTACTTGAGGTTTTTCTTCAACCTTAGGTTGCTCAGCAGGATTTTCATCTTTTTTATCTTCTACTTTCGGTTCTTCTTTTTTAACATCAGCATCAACTGTTGTTATAAGTTCAACTAATTTATCATCGATATTAGTAGCATTTTTCTCGAATAGAGTTTTAGTAATTCTATATTTATCTCCTGCTTTCATATCATTATCAGTAATTTCTAGTTTTTTATCATCTTCGTTAGAAACACTTGTTGAACTAAGTTCTTTAACTTCATTACCGCGGATACGTTCTACCTTAGTAACAATATACCAGTTACGTCCATAATCGTCACTCTTAAGTAGTTCTGCCATAGGTTTTGTTTGTTTACTTAGGAATTCTTTATATTTTTCTAAACCTTGTAAGATACCTTCTCCACCATAAAATTCAGAACGACCTCTATACCAGTGTAGAAGATTAAGAATTGTTAATTTTTCATCTTTAGGTTGAATTGTAATCTTATTATCTTTTGCTACAACATTTAATTCAATAGCTTGTTTTTGTGGATAATAACCTTGTGTAACTTCAGGAGAAATTCCTAATAGTTTTGTATCAGAATCATTATACGGTAATGTTGCTGGTAAATTGTTATTAGCAATATCAAGAATGTGTAGACTACCATTTGCTTTAATTAAGTCTAACGGTATATTACTAATTTGGTTGTTAACCAGTCTTACAGTTGCTTTATTTTTAGCAAGTGTTTTCCATAATTCATCAGATAAGCTAGAGATATGGTTATTATTTAAAGCTAGAGTATTTAATTTTGTTAAATTAACTCCATTTTCTGGAAGTGATGTTAATTTGTTGTTAGCTGCATATAACTGTGTTAAAGAAGATAAATTAGCTATACTATCTGGAAGTTTAGTAAGTTCATTATCAGTTACAGATAAGAATGTTAATCCTGTATTGTTTTTAAATAAATCATTTGGAAGTGATACTATTTTATTGTTAGATAAACTTACAGTTTTTAGCTTCTTATTATTAGCAAAAACATTTGCTGGTAATGTTGATAACCATGATTGACTGAATTCAACTGAATCTAATTCAGGATTATTTGCAAACAAGTTTTCTGGGATATTACCTAAGTTATTAGAAGATAAGTTCACAGTTTTTAATTTTTTGTTATTAGCAAATAGATTTTCAGGAAGTTTAGTAACCCCGTTTCCTCCTAAGTTAATATGCTCAATATTAACTGCATTTTTGAATAAGTCTTCTGGTAATTCACCGAAGTTATTACTATCTGAAGAGAATGATTTAACTCCAGGACCCATGTGTTTTAGTAAATCTAAGTTGTAAATAGCACCTTTATCAACTTTTCCATCGATCTCTAATGATCCAATGTTGATATCACCAGTGAAGTTTTTTAATTCATCTTCTGTTACTTTGCCGTCTTTGTTAGTATCTACCCCATTGGCAATTAATTTTTTCTGAAGAAGATCATCGCTTTTTTTACGTTCTTCACTATTTTTTTCTACTAACTCAAATCCATTCCATCCTTTTTTGATCTCAGGTTTGAATTTTAGTTTAACAGTAGTATATTTGTCGAAGTTTCCTTTATCACTCTCTAGAGATCCCATATAAGAAACTATAACACCACCTAAGTGTACTTGATCTAGATCTTCAACCGGAAGTGTAAATAACGCTCTGTCATATTGTCCCGCAGAGTTCTTCTCACCAAAGTTTTCTTTTACACCTGATTCCCATTTACCTTTATTTTGAATAGCAAAATCATATAATCCGTGAGCAAATAAAGTATTTAACATTGTTATACTCATTTTCCCATCTTTAACTACTAATTTTACATTTTTGTCAAAGAATCCTTCTAGCATAGAAGTACCTTGTCTTCCATCAGCGTATAAAGCGTTAAATCCTAAAGTATATTCACCATCTTCTAATTTATCAGTAAGAGAATAAGTTTTTTCTTCTTGTTTTTCAGGAGTTTTTTCTGGTGTTGGTTTTTCTTCAACTACCTTGTTTCCAGTTGTATAAGCTTTACTTTCGCTACCGTCATTTGCTTTAAATACAATTGTATTATCTCCATCGAAGTTCCAAGCTTTAAATGCTTTAAGACTTTCTCCACCATCATCGAAAGTAACGATTTGATCATTATAGTTTTTACTAAACAGTGATTTGTTGAAAGTTTTTCCATTGATAACAACTTCTTTAGTATTTTTAAGAACATCTTCTGCTTTAAATCCATCAGCTAAAGTAATGTTTAATTCATCAGCATATTTATTCTTCTCTACTTTAGAAACTAAATCTTTTTGAGCATATGATGCACTAGTAGCTGGTGTATCCTGTTTTGGTTCTGTGGGCTTCGCATCTTCTTTTTTATCAGTTACCGTTGGGTATGAAATTATAGTTCCATCAACAAGTTTAACCTCTAGTTTATTGTCTGAGTCTTTTAACGCTTTTACTAAATCTTCGTTAAAAATTCTAATTCCAAGATATTTTGATGTTTCTACTTTATCTTTGAATACATCTTTATTCACAGTAGTTCCATTTAAAGTTACACTTGCAATTTCATCAACAAAATTATCATAAACAGAAGTATCAGATAATTCTAAAGTTAAGTGTTTTTCATCTTTCCAGTTTTTACCTTGATCTAATTTAGAAATTGTATATTTAGCATTTGAAGCAGGTTTATTAGAACTACTTTCACTATCTCTTGATGGTGTAGTCGTTTCATTACTTGGCTCTACATAACCAGCATCTTCATATGTTGTTTTAGAACCATCCTCAAATGTAAACTCAATTTTGTGTTTATCTTGTTTTTTGTAATGTTCAGTAATAGCTTTATCTGCAGCAGTTACTTCTCCATTATATAATTTATAAAATTTACTATTTGTATTTTGTTTATCAAATCCGAAATCTTTTCCATCTACTGTAAGTTTAGTTACTTTTGACCAGTAGTTTTTATAAAGATCAGAACCTTCTAAGAAGAAGATTAGAGAATCGTTATCTATTTGTGGTTCTAAAATTTTTAGACCTTCACTAATTAATTTTGGTTTAGCAGTTGGATCTACATACCCTTTATCTTCATATACAGCTTTTGATCCATCTTTAAAAATAAATTCTATTTTGTGTTTATCTTGTTTATTATAATGATTAGTTATTTCACTATTATTAACATAAATAACACTATCAAATAAAGAATAGTTTTTTGAAGAAGATGCTTCACTATTAAATCCGAAGTCTTTTCCATCTATTAATAATTTATCAATTTTATTCCAGTATCTCTTAAATAAAGTATCTGAAGTATCTTGACCCTCAACGGCAATCTCTAGTGATCCACTTGTTCCAATCTCTGGTTCGTAGACTTTAAAACCTGTGCTCTGTTGATCTTGTGCATAAACTACATTAGAATCAAGATTTAGTTTAGAATAATTGAAATCAACTGAACCTATACTTAAACAGATAGGTACTGCTAATCCAATTATTAATTTATTATTATATTTTTTGTTCATGACATTCCTCCATAAAAACAATGATAATCAATATCGATTAATTATAGCTACATTATACTACAACAGGTAATAAGATACAAGTGAAAACATCAAAATAAAAAAAAATTAGAGCATAATTTTATAAAATCAGTTCATAAAAAGCTGATTTCATAAGCTTATACTCTATAAAATAATGTTCATATTTTTGCCACAATGAAAAAATAATTAATATTAATTATTAGAATCTTTTAGTTATCAAATTATAGTGTATTTCGATATCCTCTGGTTCTGTAGCATAACCACGTAAATCATAATATTCTCCATCTTTTTCTAATACTGCAGTAGGATAAGATTCTATACCTAAGTTAAGTGTTCTTAGAAAATCTGGATGAAACGGATTTGTATTTTTAAAAGCAATTGTAAGTTTTAATGCCAAATCAGAACTATCGATTTCATATTTGTCGCATAGTTCTAAGTATGTTGTAATATCACTTAAACTTTTACCCTCAACAAAAAACTTACATTGCATATCATATGCATAATCTAATAACTTTGAATTTGGTATAAGTTCTTTTACTGTATTAAAAGCAATCGCAGGATGAAGTGAATTTAATACCATTTCACCTTCTTCAAGCACCTTCTTATATCCTTCTCCAAACTCAATATTATACATTTCTGAAATTTGTTTGTTGCCTTCTGCTATATATGTGTACTCTCCTATTTTTTTACTGTTTTCTCCAATAAATAATCCGCCAGAGATAATATCAATTTCTATGTCTGTATGATTCTTGTAAAACTCAGTAAATAATTTGTCAAAACCATAGCACCAACCACAGTATGCGTCCCAAAAATATAATATTTTCATTTTATTCTCCTTTTATTACATTAATTTTTATCAAAAGCTTTGTTAATATTCGTTATATTCTCTTTTAGTAAAATCTTCTCAACTTCGAATATACTTTCCATTCTAACAAAACTTGCTGATTGTTTTAAATCAACTTTTTTATAGTTTTCATTCAATTTAATGGTATTATTCTCAAAAGTTATAAGATTTAATTCTTTAAAAATTTGAATCATGATTTTCAAACTATCCACATTTGTTTTTAATGTTGTTAACAATTTATCTAATTGCTGTGCAATATTAATTTGTTTATTAGTCGTAGATAAAATTATATTAAAAAGTTTAATCAATCTATCTTTGTCAATTAAATAAACATCAGATAATATTTGCTTTTCTTCACAAATTAAATATATTTTCTTAGGATTTAACTTAATTAATTTTTCGATATATTCCTTACTAGTAGGAATGTCTAATAAGTAGATATCTTCAATATTTTCTTCTAGCTGTTCAATATCTTTATATAAATAGAAATTGTTATCCCTGTCATCAATTTTTTTAGAAATCTTTATTGCTTTATTATCAATTTTTGAAATGTCATAATTAATAAATCTTAAGTCTTCAAATAAGAATTCTTTAATATCTATATCTATTATATGAGCTTGTAATTTTGTACGACCATTAAAGTTATTTTTATCAATTGTACATAATAGATCAATGATATCATTCTTCTCAACTTTTTCAAATGCACCACTATCTTTAAAAGTGATACATTCTAGATTACCTACTTCATCAGCTATTGTAAGTCTTAGATACTGTTTGTCTGATCCGAAATAAGATTTATTTAATACCATTGCATTTTCTAATAGTACTGTTGGTTTTTCAAAGTCCATTCCAAATGGTTTTAATATTTCTAGTGAATTAAGGAATTGATAACTTATTTCTTCTAAACTAGTAACAATATCAATTTTTTTAGTTGATTTTAATTCATTATTCTTCTTATATTCTTCATATTCACTATTAAGAAAATCTTGTATTTGATCTAGATTATTTTCATCAAATGAGAAACCAGCAGCAAGGGTGTGTCCACCAAATGCTAAAAATAAATCCGATATTTTATTCATAGCTGTGTAGATATTAAAATCAAAAATACTTCTGGCCGATCCTTTCAAAACTCCATCTTTATTATTCATAATAAACACAGGTCTTTGATATTTTTCTACAATATTAGATGCAACTATTCCCAGAACGCCTTCATGATAATTTCCAGATATCATAAGAACATTATTATCTTTTTTATTAGACCTCTCTATTTGACTAATAACATCTTTAACAATATCTTCCGTAACTTGTTTACGTTCAATATTATATTTTTCAATTTGTTCAGCCAATACTCTTGCTGTCTCAGCATCTTCAGCCATTAGGAATGAAAGTCCTAATTTAGCACTATCCATTCTACCAATGGAATTTAATTTTGGACCTATATAAAAGCCAATTGTTTGTTCATCTACTTTAGTATCAATATTTGATAATTCAAGTAACATTTTTAATCCTATACGTGGATCTTCATTGATTAATTCCAATCCCTGTTTAACAAAAATCCTATTTTCATCAGTAATTGAAACCATATCAGCTATAGTTCCTATTGCAACTAAGTCTAAAAGAAAATCAGGGAAAATTTCAAGTAAAGCATGAGCTAGTTTAAATGCAACCCCAACTCCTGCTAGTTTTTTAAAAGGATATTCTCCTTCTGGATGTTCGGGATGTATGATAGCATATGCATTTGGAATGGTATCTTGTATTTTATGGTGATCTGTAATAATGACATCACAACCTAATTCATTAGCAAGATCTACTTCCTCGACACCTGCAATACCATTATCTACTGTAATAATTAAAGTAATTCCAGATTCAATAATTTTTGTAAAGGCTTCTTTATTAGGTCCATAACCTTCATCAAATCTATTTGGTATGTATGATGAGACATTTGCTCCTAAAGAAATTAGTGTTTCGACTAATAGTACTGTAGATGTAATACCATCGGCATCATAGTCACCATATACCAATATTTTTTCTTCATTCTCAATAGCTTCATTAATTCTATCAACAGCTTTTTGCATATCATACATTAAAAATGGATCATAACCTTCTTCGTATTCATCTGAAAAATATTTTTTCACTGAAGACATATCTGTAATAGACCTGGCATTTAATATTTTCGCAACGTTTTTTGATATATTATACGATTCTATCTCCTTTATAAAATTTTCGTCGTATGTTGGATATATCCAATTGTATTTGATTCCCATTTTTTCACCTCACTTCTTTTGATTTTTATTTGTTTATTCTTTTTTATCTTCTTCCAACTGTTCTTTAGTAAATAATAATTTTTCTGTTCTTTCGTATTTTTTTGATAAAGTTTTATATTTTTGACGCCAATATAGACTCGCAAGTATCATTCCTATAAAGAAACATACAAAGAATAGAATCGTTAATGGCAATTTAACCGTAAAGAAGATAAATGATACAGGTACAGAATTATAATTCATTATAAAGAAAGTAATTATTGATACAAAGGCTATGACTATCCCAAATACTTTATAAGGTAACTTATTATCCATTATTCCACCTCTCTAACCATATTAGCAAATTCTTCTTCGTTTATTACTCTAATTCCTAATTGCTCAGCTTTAGCTAGTTTTGAGCCTGCTTTTTCTCCCGCAATTACTAAATCAGTTTTTGAAGTCACACTTCCTGTAACTTTTGCTCCATATTTTTCTAGATATTCTTTAGCTTCATTTCTAGTTAATTCTACTAATTTACCAGTTAAAACTACAGTTTTTCCAGCAAAAATATTATCAGTATTAACTTCTTGAACTTCATACTGAGGATTCATTCCAACTTTAATTAAATCATTTATAAATTTTATGTTATTTTCATCAGATAAATAATCTAAAATAGATTCAGCAGTAATTTGACCAACATCATCTAGATTTACAAGTTCATCTAGTGTAGCATTCATTAAATTAGAAAGATTTAAATACTTTTCTGCCAATATTTTCCCTGCTTTTTTTCCTACATTAAGAATACCTAGTGCAAATATGACCTTGTCTAAACTGCTTTGTTTAGAATTCTCAATTGCACTTAAAAGATTATCTACTGACTTCTCTCCCATTCTATCTAATGATATTAGTTTTTCTCTTTCTAATGAAAATAGATCAATAGTATGAGCAATAATACCTTTCTCATAAAGTGTAGTAACAACTTTATCGCCTAAACCTTCTATATTTAAAGCATCTCTTGAGGCAAAGTGTATTATTCTTCTAATATTTTGATCGGGACAATCTGGATTTTTACATCTCGTAAATGGATCATTTTCTTTTGTGTAAGTTTGTTGTCCGCAAGATGGACATGTATTAGGCATTGTATATTTTGTTGAACCCTCAGTTCTTAGTTCTCTAACTACACGTACTACTTTTGGAATTATCTCACCTGCTTTTTTTACAACGACCATATCACCTATGTGAATATCAAGTTCCTCAATAATATCTTTATTATGTAAAGAAGCTTTAGACACTGTAGATCCAGAAATTACTATAGGATCAAGAATAGCAACTGGAGTGATAATACCGGTTCTACCAACACTTAGTTCTACATCAAGCAATTTAGTGGCTAATTCCTCTTCAGGAAATTTGTATGCGGTAGCCCATCTTGGACTTTTTTGAGTGTAGCCTACTTCTTCTTGTGTTGAGTATGAATTGACTTTTATAACTATACCATCAATGTCATATGGTAGATTTTTCTTGTGCTCTGTCCAATAATTTATATAATCTATAACCTCATCGATATTTTTGCATAATTTGAAGTTAGGATTAACTGGAAGATTATACTCTTTAGCTGTATTTAGAGCATTTTCCTGAGATATAATGCTGTCATCTCCAACTATTGAATAAATAAAAGCTGATAATCTTCTTTTCGCAGTAATTTTTGAATCGAGTTGTCTTAATGAACCCGCCGCTGCATTTCTTGGATTAGCAAATAATACTTCATTATTACTCTCACGTTCAGAATTTAATAGTTCAAATGATTTTCTTGGTAAGTAAACTTCACCTCTCACTTCAAATGTTCTATTATCTTTTAGTACTTTTGGAATTGAGAAGATGGTTTTAATATTTTCAGTAACATCTTCACCAACGCTACCATCTCCACGTGTAGCAGCACTTACCAATCTTCCATTCTCATACTTAATTGAAATTGCTAAACCATCAATTTTTAATTCACATATATATTCAACACTGTGATCTGGTACTAATTTTGAAATTCTTGAATCAAAATCCCTTAAATCTTCAGTTGAGAATGTATTAGATAAACTTAACATTGGAACCTTATGTGTTATTTTTTCAAATTCATCTAATACCCTATCACCTACTCGTTGAGTAGGTGAGTTCTCTAATATATACTCAGGATGATTTTCTTCTAGTTTTTCTAATTGTTTATATAATGTATCATATTCTGTATCTGATATTTGTGGATTATCTTCAACATAATAATCATAAGAATATTTATTTAATAAAGAAACTAATTTCGAAATTTCTTCTTGAACTTGTTTCATAAAAAATTAATCCTTTCTAGTTAAGTTGGCATATTCGATTAGTAATGTTTTCACACCAACTTCACTAAATTCAACTTTAACACTATCGCTTGTAATATCTAATACTTTACCTTCTCCAAATTTCTTATGAATAACAGCATCACCAATTCCATAATTAGTACTTACAGCATTCTTAGGTTTATCTGATATTTTAATTTTTGGACTAAGTCTACTAATAAATTTATTTGCTTCTTCAACATTTGAGCTAGTAGACTCAAATGAAGTTCCAAAAGATGATTCAAAGTGCATAAGCTTATTAGGTACTTCATCTAAAAATCTAGAACGTTTATTCATCTTAATAGAACCAAATTGCATACGTCTATTAGCATATGACATAAATAGTTTTTCTTTAGCACGTGTAATTGCAACATATGCTAAACGTCTCTCTTCTTCCATCTTATTCTTCTCATCAGCACTACTTTCCGCATCACGAATTGAAGGGAATAGATTTTCTTCAAGTCCCATAATAAAGACTACTTTATATTCTAATCCTTTTGCGGCATGAACAGTAGATAACACAACAGAATCTTCTTCATTTTCATCATCAGCGTCAGATGTAAGTGACATTTCAGAAATAAAGTCAATAAGACTATCATTCATACTTGAGAATTGTTTAGCTGAAGACACTAATTCAGAAATATTCTCTATTCTACTTTCAGCATAAGCATCATTTGATTCTTTTAGCATATTTTCATATCCAGAATCTTTATAAATACCAATAATCAACTCATCAATTGAGTATTTATCAGTTTCCGAATATTTTTCTATTAGATTTGTTAATAAGTGGACATTAGTTGTAATTTTCTTAGATACCCCTACTGCCTCTATATTTTTCAAAGCATCAAATAACGATATACCATATTGTGTTGCATAGTTGTCAATTTTTTCCATTGAACTTGCTCCAATACCACGTTTAGGAACATTTATAATTCTTCTTAGACTAAATTCATCATCTCTATTAACTATAACATTAAGATAAGCTAGTAAATCACGCACCTCTTGACGTTGTAAGAATTTTAGAGATCCAATAAGTTTATATGGTATACCAAAAGATAAACAAGAATTCTCCATTTGACGAGAAAGATAGTTTGCACGATATAAAATAGCAATATCCTTATACGATATACCTTCTTTTTTCAATTCTTGAATTTTTTTTGCAATATCATCTGTTTCATCTTTATCATTTGAAGCAGCGTATACTGATATTTTACCTCCACCTTTGTTTTCAGACCATAGAGCCTTTTCTTTTCTATCAGTATTATTTTTAATTACCGCATTCGCAGCATCTAAAATAGTCGAATTAGAACGATAGTTTTGATCTAAGAAAATTAGCTCAACATCTTTATAATCTTTTTCAAAGTTAATAATATTATCACTACATGCACCACGCCAACTATAGATACTTTGATCATCATCCCCAACAACACATACGTTTTTATGGATTTCTGATAACATTTTAATTAATCTATATTGAATTACGTTAGTATCTTGATACTCATCGACATGAATATATTCAAATTTATTTTGATAAATAGCTAGTACTTCAGGGAATTTCTTAAATAGTATAATAGTTTTTAACATAAGGTCATCAAAATCAAGTACACTATTTTTCTTTAGATATCTTTGGTAATGAGCATATATTTCAGCTACGTTTTTCATATATCCAAAACGTGATTGTTCTCTCATAGCCTTTACAGTAGTCATACTATTTTTCGCATTTGAAATTATTTTTAGTATATTAGCTGGTTGATATGAGTCTTCTGAAAGATTAAGATTTTTAACAATTGTTTTTATAATACTTTTTTGTTCACTAGTATCCAAAATTGTAAAGTTTTTATTGTATCCTAATAGTTCTATGTGTTGACGTAGAATTCTTACACACATTGAGTGGAAAGTATTTATCCAAATGTATTTAGAAGTTTCTCCTACTAATGCATAAATTCTTTCTTTCATTTCTTTAGCTGCTTTATTAGTGAATGTTATTGCTAGTATATTACTTTCTAATACATTTTTCTCAGCGATTAAGTATGCAATTCTATTAGTTAATACACGTGTTTTCCCACTACCAGCACCAGCTATAACCATTACTGCACCATCAGTTTTTAAAATAGCTTTTAGCTGATTGTCATTCATATTTTGTACAAAATTCACAGTTATTTCTCCTATTTTTTCTCTAGTTATATTTTATCATACTTTCAAAATAAAAGGGAGTGACTCAAAAATCTTGATTTTTGTAAAATCGATTTTATTGAGTCAGTCCCTCTATTTTTATTTAGTTTGTATATAGATTATAAGAATATTGCTATAGCAGAGATAAATCCACTAGCTAATATAATAAAAATCATTAACCATAATACAATTTTAAATAATTTTTTATTCATATATATTATTCTACCTCACCTAATGTTTCAATCCCTAAGTCAAGTTCATCGATGTCATCATCTTCATCATTTTCTACAACTGAGTCAGTTTTTTTCCCAGTTTTATTCATCATTTCTTCCCTAACAAGACCATAAATTTCATTGTAAAGTTCTTCATTTTCCTCGAAAACTTTTTTCACATTTTCACGACCTTGTCCTAAACGCTCTCCATTATAAGAGAACCATGATCCAGATTTATTAATAATATCTAAATCAACTGCAAAATCAAGAGTTTCTCCAATTTTAGAAATTCCTTCACCAAACATAATATCTACTTCTGCAATTTTAAATGGTGGAGCTACTTTATTTTTAACAATTTTAATTTTTGTTCTGTTACCTAAAATTTCACTATCAGCACCCTTAATTGCTTCACCTTTACGTACGTCAATACGAACTGTAGAATAGAATTTCAGTGCACGTCCACCAGTTGTTACTTCTGGGCTACCAAACATTACACCTACTTTTTCACGAAGTTGGTTAATAAATAACGCAATAGTATTTGCTTTATTAATTTGACCAGTTAATTTACGTAAAGCTTGTGACATAAGACGAGCTTGTAAACCAATATGGTTAGCCCCCATAACTCCATCGATTTCAGCTTTTGGTACTAATGCTGCAACTGAGTCGATAACGATAATATCAATAGCTCCTGATAAAATTAATTTTTCAGCAATATCAAGCGCTTGTTCTCCGCTATCAGGCTGAGATAGGAAAAATTTACCTGGTGTAAAATCAACACCTAGAGCTTTTGCATATTCGATATCAAGTGCATTTTCAGCATCTATAAATGCAGCAATACCACCTGTTTTTTGAACTTCTGCAATTGCATGTAAAGCTATTGTAGTTTTCCCTGATGATTCTGGACCATAAACTTCAACAATACGACCTTTTGGATACCCTCCAATTCCTAAAGCTGAGTCAATCGCTAATGAACCTGATGATACAGCTTCAACTTTAATCGGATTTTCAGATGAAATATCCATAATAGCACCTTTACCATATTCTTTTTCAATTACTTTTATGGCTTCATTAATAGCGGCTTGACGTGCTTTTAAATCGTCTTTTTCTATATGAGTGACTTGTTTATCTTTTGATTTTTTTGCCATTGTTTTTCCTTTCTGCTTATTCTCCAATTACTGTAGTTAAAGTTCCAATACCTTCAACAGTGATTTTAATTTCATCACCTGTTTGTAAGAATCTTGGTGGGTTTTGCGCTGCACCTACTCCTGCAGGTGTACCAGTAGCAATGATGTCACCAGCTTCAAGTGGAACAATTTTACTAATTTCCGCCAATACATCATCAACTCTAAATAACATTTCTGATGTCATAGCATTTTGTTTAATTTCTCCATTAATTTTTGTTACGATACTCATTGATTCAGGTGAACTAACTTCATCTTTAGTTACTAGATAAGGACCTACAACTGCAGATTTTTCTAATGATTTCCCTAGGAAAAATTGTCCATGTTTGTATTGTAAGTCTGTAGCTGTAATGTCATTCATGATTGTGTAACCAAAAATATAATCTAAAACTAATGGTCTTAGTATGTTTTTACCTGGTTTAGATATTACTACAGCAAGTTCTCCTCCGAAGTCTAAGCTATCTGTAATATTTTTATGAGATGGAACTACTTCATTATTTCCAGCTAGAGCTGTTGTTGCTTTCGTAAAGATAAGAACATCCTTAGGAGTTTTAGCAAGCTCATCGCCAAGTTCATTAACATGAGCCTCATAATTGTGTCCAACACAAAGAATATTTTTTGGTGTTCTTGTAATAGGTGAACGCCAAATTATTTTATCAAAGGGTACTTTATAACTTTCAGCTTTACCACTTTCTTCAACTAATTTTAGTACTTTTCTAATTTTTTCAATGAAAGAAACTCCATATATTTCAATTGCTTCCCTTAAAGTCGCAGGTATTTTATCAGTATTATCAAAATCTTCTAGTACTTTAATTAGATTCCATGCACTTTCTTCACGTTTTACTTTTACTCCATATAATTCATTATCGTTATAACTGAATGATAAAAATTTCATAGTTGCCTCCTCGACTGTTATAATTTCTTTAAGTTATTATACCATACTTTTAGTAATATTACTATAGAATAATTCAAAAAAATTAAGTTATCCGTATATTCATTTATATAAAATAAGGATAACTTAATAATTTATAAATTTTTTTTCAAATTGTTTATTACATCTTTTGGAATACCTAATTTTAACAGTCTTTCTTCAGATGCTTCTTTAATTTCTTCAATTGAAGAAAATGTTTTAAGTAAGAGATTTTTTCTCACTTTTCCAATACCTTGAATATTGTCCAAACTAGAGTTATACATATTTTTAGTTTTAATTGCTCTATGATAAGTAATAGCAAACCTATGCACTTCGTCTTGTATTTGTTTTAAAAACAGATATTCTGCTGAAGTTTTTGGAAATTCAATTATTTCGTAGTCATCAGTAATAATATACTCTGTTATATGTTTATCATTTTTTGCTAAACCAATAATTTTAATTTGTGTTAATCCAAGCGTTTCATGAACAATCTCTATCGCAGCATTAAGATGGTTTTTTCCACCATCGACAATTAATAATTCTGTATTAGTTTTCTTATCTTTATAGTTTCTATACAAAACTTCTTTCATCGTCTGAACATCATTTATTCCCATAGATTCATCGATTTTAAATTTTCTATAGTTATATGTATTTTTTTTACCATTTGTAAAATTTACTTTTACCGATACGGCATCTACCCCCATAATATTCGAGTTATCAAATGCATCAATACTATCTATTGATTTAATACCTAGTTTCTCAGCTATGTTATTTAATGTTACTTGTAATTTACGTTCTTTTAATTCTTCAATTGCTAAATTATTATCTAAATAATATCTAGCATTTTCTTTTACTGTATCTAATATCTTCCTATGATTTCCTCTTTTTGGAATTATAATCTTACAATCAACTACAGTTGATAATAAATTATCATCAACTTCATCAATATAGATTTCTTTAGGTAATTTATTCATGGCATAGTATTGAATTAAATAAGAATATAAAATCTGATCTGGACTATCGTATAGATTAAAATATTCAACTTTACGTTCAATAATATTACCTAATCTAGATAAAAATATTTGAATACAGATATAATCATTATTAAAACTATACCCTATGTAGTCGCGATCTATATTATTGCTATCTGCAACAACTTGATTCTGTACTGAAACCTCAATAGATTTTATATAACTATGAATCTGACCTGCAGCTTCAAATTCAAGATTTTTAACATGGTCTTGCATTTTATTATTCAAGTCTTCTAAAATTTCTTTAGTATTACCTGTCAGAAATGATTTTATTTTATTAATCTGAGTTTTATATTCATCAGGTGTAATCTTTTTAGCGCATGGCCCTATACATTCACCTATTTGATAATACATACATGGACGTTTTTCTACAGGATTACACTTTCTAAGTGGGTATATTTTATCAAGAATCTTTTTTACTTCCATCGCAGATTTGATATCAACATACGGCCCAAAATAAATATTTTTATTACTCTTTTTATATTTTCTTGTCATTAATAACCGAGGATGTTCTTCCTTAGTAATCATCAAATAAGGGTAACTCTTATCATCTTTTAATCGAATATTAAAGTACGGTCTATATTTTTTTATTAAGTTGTTCTCAAGTAATAATGCTTCCTTCTCTGAGTTTACTATAATGTATTCAAGATCTTCAATTTTTGAAACTAAAGTTTGTGTTTTTTTATTGTGAGTCCCAGTAAAGTAACTTTTTACTCTATTCTTTAAATTTTTAGCCTTACCTACATAAATTATTTCTCCAATGTTATCTTTATATAGATAACAACCAGGATTATCTGGAAGTAATTCTAATTTTTTTTGTAATGTTAAATTCATTATTATCACCATTTAATTGTATATTAACTTTTTAAAAAAGGGAGTGACTCAAAAATCGTGATTTCATAGAAATCGATTTTGTCGAGTCACCCCCGCACAGTTTATTAGATATCTAAAAAGCTTACCCAAAGCGAATTTAGATATCAATAAACCACTGCGTCTATGAGTTCTCATGTAAACTATTTTTAAAATCTAGTACTTTCGAGTCAGCACCTTTCATTATCATTATCTAGCTATTATCTCTTCTGTCATTATTATTTATATTAGTTGAAGAGTTTGTATTTCTTGAAGATGAATTATTAGAGTTATTATCATTATTTGTTCTAGCATCAGTATCAGAATCTTCTCTTGAAGTTTTTTTCTCTTTTCCTTTTGAAATTATAATTTCAAGTGATTCCTCACTAGGAATTATACTAGATCCACTTCTTATACTTTGAGAAATTACTGTACCAGCTTCTTTATCTGAGTATTCTTCTTTATAAGAAACATTTTTAAATCCATAAGAAGCAATTACACTTTCAGCTCTACTACTATCTTCACCGACTAAATTAGGCATAGAAACTTTTTTCTTACCACTTGAAACTTGAATAATTAGTTCTTTCTCTTTCGGAACTATTTCTGTACCCGCTGGGATATTTTGAGAAACTACTTTACCTGTATCAAATCTGTCGCTTTCAACTTTTTCAACAGTAATATTCTTAAATCCTAGTTTCGATGCGTTTCTTTTTACATTATCTTCATTCATACCAACAAAGTTAGGCATATCAACAGTTTTCTTACCAGATGAAACACGTAAATCAACTTTTGATCCTTTTCTGACTTTTTTACCAGCCTTAGGATCACTATCAATAACTGTTTTTTCTTTTACATCATCACTAGCAACTTCAGTAATATCTCCAACTTCTAAGCCAGCTTTAACAATAGTAACTTTTGCTTCCTCTAAAGTCTTATTACGAACATCAGGTGCAGAGACACTATTAGCACCTATTAAATAGTTATATGTGAAAAATGCTCCAACAATAATTGCTACAATTGCTAGTATTGCTAAGAATATATGTTTAGCCTTAGAAGTTTGCTCCTTATCATTTTTCTTACTTACACTATTATAACTATTTTTATACTGCTTATTCTGATATCCCCTATTGTTATTGTTATTTTGTCGTTGATTCTCTTCATAATCGTAATAATCATCTTCTTCATTATAATTATTATAATCTGAATAACCATGAGGATTATCAATAGGATTTCTATCAATATATTGAGTTTGATTATAGTTATTATTTTGAGCTGGTTCTGTTGGTATTTTGAATCCTGTGTATTTATTTTCATGTAATCGTTCTGGATTTAATACAGTACTTAAATCTTCAAATAACTCCTTCGAACTTATATATCGTTCATTAGGGTTTTTCATTGTAGCATGAAGTACTATATTTTTTACACTTTGAGGTACATTATCTCTATATTTATCGATATCAGGAAGCTCTTCTTGCAAATGTTTTAAAGCGATAGCAACTGCTGATTCACCTTTGAAAGGTATTTGACCTGTTATCATTTCAAAAATAAGAATACCAAGAGAATATATATCACTTTGAGCTGTAGCAACATTCCCGCGAGCTTGTTCTGGAGATAAATAATATACAGTCCCTAACATTTGATTTGTTTGAGTCAATGTAGTATCTCCATATGCTCTAGCAATACCAAAATCTGTAATCTTACATGTTAAATTCTCATTCATTAAAATATTCTGAGGTTTAATATCTCTATGAATAATACCATTCTGATGGGCATGACTTAGTCCCGCTGCAACTTGCTTCGCTATATGAACAATTGTTTCGATAGGAATACGTGGATTTTTTATCATGTAGTCTTTTAAAGTCATTCCTTCTACATACTCAAGTATTAGATAGTAAAATTCTCCTTCGTTCTCCACGTCATAAATAGATACTATATTAGGATGAGAAAGACTAGTTACTGCTTTAGCTTCTCTATTAAATCTTTTTACAGCATCTTCATCATTAGCATCAATTTTAAATGTTTTAATAGCTACTTGTCTATCTAAAATCGTATCATAACCTAACCAAACAGTGGCCATTCCACCTGTACCTAGATGATCTAAAATTTTATATCTATTACATATAATTTTATTTATCATGGTTTACACCCCCTAGATTTTTTATTATAGCTACAGATATATTATCTATTCCTCCGCGATTTACACACAATTCTATTAGTTTTTCTACAGATATTGATAATTCATTATTTCTAACTATATCTTGAATTTCTTCGTTTTCTATCATGTTTGTTAAACCGTCAGAACATAGTAAAAAATAATCATAGTTGCTTAAATCATCAATAAACGTGTGTAAATTAATATTATCTCTTGTAGCTAATGCTTGAGTTAGTACATGGCGTTCTGGATGAGTTTTTGCTTCTTCTTGTGTTATAGCTCCGGCACTTATTAAGGCTCCAACAAATGAATCTTCTACAGTAACAACATTCATCTCATTATCTTTAGTCAAACCATACGCGCTACTATCACCAATATTATAAACAACAACTTGATTGTCAAATGTAGCTACTGTGACAATAGTAGTTCCCATTTTTTTATTCTTTTCTTGTGATTTATTAAATAATTCTAAGTTCAATTTTTCTATTTTATCACAAAGCCAATTTTTCATATTATTAAAATTGGCAAACGTTAAATCTTGCCATTCTTTTTCTAAAGTCGACACGATATAATTACTTGAATATGCTGCATTACTATGGCTCCCTACTCCATCACAAACAACTGCAAGGACTTCTCCTTGTTTATTCTTTGTAACACTAACTGCATCTTCATTTTTTTCTTTTCTTCCCTTATTACTATTATACGAATATACTAGTGGCATCTGGAATTCCTCCTTTTACCTCTTCCTTACGTTCTTTAGCACGAAGTTGTCCACAAGCTGCATCTATATCATCACCTTGTGTTCTTCTAATTGTCACATTAACTTTATTTTTCTTAAGCACTTTTTCAAATGCAAATATATCGCTTTTACTTGTTCTAACGTAGTTACGTTCTGGAACATAGTTAATAGGAATTAAGTTAACATGACAGTTTAGACCTTTAATAATCTCCGATAATTTCTCTGCATGTTCTTTTTGGTCGTTTACTTTACCCATTAGACCATATTCAAAAGTAATACGACGATTAGTAGTTTCTTGATAATATTTTAAAGCTTCCATAAGCTTATCAATATTATAAGCTCTGTTTACTGGCATGATTTTACTTCTTAATTCATTAGTAGGTGCATGTAAAGAAACCGCGAAGTTAATTTGAACTTTTTCATTCGCAAAATCATATATTTTTGGAACTATTCCAGAAGTTGAAACAGTAATGTGTCTAGCTCCAATATTAAAACTTTCATCACTATTTACTATTCTGATGAAATCCATCATCTCATCGTAGTTTTCAAATGGTTCACCAATACCCATAATTACGATACTAGAGATACGTTCACCTTTTTTATCTAATTCTTGTTGAACTTTTAACACTTGAGAAACTATCTCACCCGCTTCTAAATTACGTTTTAAACCACCAAGTGTTGAAGCACAGAAAGTACAGCCGATACGACATCCTACTTGTGTTGTTACACAAAGAGAATTTCCGTATTTATTTTTCATAAGTACACTCTCAATTGTATATTTATCTTGTAGCTCAAATAAGAACTTCATAGTACCATCAGCTGATTCTTGTTTAATTATTGTTTTTAAAGTTGTAATTTCGAACTCTTCAGCAAGTTTTTCTTGTAATGATTTAGGTACATTTTTCATTTCTGAAAAGTCTGTAACCCTCTTTTTATATAACCAATCATAAATCTGCTTAGCTCTAAATTTCTTTTCACCAATACTAACAATATACTCTTCTAATTGATCTAATCTTATAGAATATATTGACATTTTATCGAAATCTTTTAACCATCTAGACTTTTTATAACCTTTAAAATCTGAAATTAACATTTTGCCTCCATTTTTTTAAGTTTTGCGATAAAAAAACCATCGCAACTATACTCATCTGGTAATATTTCTAATACACCATTTTCTCTCGATTTAACTATACTATTGTTTAAAGTTATATTCTCTAAACTAAAATCTTTGTTCTCTTTTAAAAACTTCTCGATATTTTTTATATTTTCTCTCTTATCTATTGTACAAGTAGAATACATAAGTGTTCCACCTTGTTTAACATAATTTTTGCTATTTTCTAAAATTTGATATTGAAGTTTCGCAATATCTTCAATATACGCATTAGTAATTTTATATTTTATCTCGGGTTTGTTTTTAATAACCCCTATCCCTGAACATGGAACATCACATACAACTATATCAAAATTTTCAATAAATGAATCATTATTTACTGTTGCATCTTGTTCTTTAACTTGAATATTTGTTATATCAAGTTTTTCTTTGTTATCTTCGATTAACTTAAGCTTATGTATATATTTATCACATGAAATTAAAGTAGAATTAAAATATTTACTAGCTATATGTAGACTTTTTCCACCAGGAGCAGCACAAGTATCTAGTATTTTATATTCTTTATCTAGTGACAAACCAATTGATGATGCCACTAACGCACTTGCCTCATCTTGTATAATATAATATCCTTTAGTAAATAAGTTACTATCTAAGTTTAATTTATTTAAAATAAGACTATCTTCACAGATTTCACTCTC
Source organism: Gemella sp. 27098_8_155 (assembly GCF_041433725.1). Lineage (NCBI taxonomy): Bacteria > Bacillati > Bacillota > Bacilli > Caryophanales > Gemellaceae > Gemella > Gemella sp. 27098_8_155. The sequence goes on along the minus strand of NZ_JAPWCA010000001.1, from coordinate 109,190 downwards.
GCTAACCGCATCACCTAATTTTTCTATTAGCTCTTTCTTAGTGATTTTTAAAGGATTATATCTAATACTATTTTTACTCTTCTCATTAAAAGATAAAACAATTTTTTGAGCTTTTTCTACTCCGTATTGTTCTTTAAGTATATTGTATAATTCGTTAGGACAACTATTTTCTATACAGAATTGCTCGGCTTTATTTTTATACTTAAGATCTAAATTACTAGCATGTCGTTCAATATTTCTAAGAATACCATTTACGAATTTTCCTGTGATATTACCTGCAACTTTCTTACTTAGTTTAACAGCTTCATCAATAATTGCGAAATTTGGAGTTTTATCCATATACAGTAATTGATAAATGCTCATTAATAGGATAACTTTAACCTTTGGCTTAACCCTACCTTTTGAATAGCTTTTAAGAATATGTTCAAGATATATTTTATTCTTTATAGTGCCGTACACTACTTCACTAATAAATCTTTTATCTTGTTCTTGAACCTTATGCTGATTAAAGTACTTATTTAACGTAATGTTGCTATAACCATCTTCTTGAATAATTGTATAAAGTACTTCATAAGCAATATGTCTAGCATTAATGCTACTCATTTTCTTCACCTAAAATTGTCCCTACATAATCTTTCTTATTAGATAAGAAATTAACTACAGGCATACGCTTTTTACCAGATACTTGAAGTTCATGTACTTTTAGAACTGTACCATTTCCACATAAAACATAGATATTTTTCTTATCTTGCTTAATTATAGTTCCTACTTTACTATAACTAGATTGTTCTTCTAACTCAACAACTTCACTAGACCAGATTTTTAACACATTACCATCTAAGTAAGTAAATGCACCTGGCGTAGGATCCAATGCGCGAACTTTATTAAACACTTCTCTCGCTGATGTATTCCAATCTATCTTCTCATCTTCTCTTAAGATATTTCTTGCAAATGTAGCTTGCTCGTCATCTTGTTTTTCAGGTGCAATGTCACCACTAAAAATTTTCGGTAAAGTTTCATTTAGTAAATCACGACCAGCTACTGAAAGTTTATCATGTAATGTTTCATAGTTATCACTATCTAAAATATCAACTTCTACTTTTGAAATCATATCTCCTGCATCTAATTTTTTAACCATATACATAATAGTAATACCTGTTTTCTTATGATCTTCTAATATCGAATATTGAATAGGTGCACCACCACGTAATTTAGGTAATAATGACCCGTGAACGTTTATACATTTATGTTCTGGGATTTCTAAGATTTTGTCTGGTACAAGCTGTCCATATGCAGCTGTAATAATTATATCAGGGTTTAAATCTTTTAATGTATTATATGTCTCTTCATCTGTTGATATTTTTTCAGGTTGTAATACCTTAATATTATTCTCTAATGCGACAACTTTTACTGGCGGTGGTGTTAACACCTTTTTTCTACCAACTTTTTTATCTGGTTGGGTAATTACTAAATCTATCCCATAATTTTCAATTAACATTTCTAAAACAGGAACAGCAAATTTTGGAGTCCCCATAAATACTATTTTTTTATTGTTCATTTATTTCTCCTAATAAAGAATTTAATCTTATTAATTATATCATATTTTCTTATATTCTTCTATTATTCATCGGTTTTTAGCGCTCTAGTTAATAATTATTATTATCAGATTCAAAATTTAATAAGAACCTCTTATTTTCTAATCCTGCAGCATAACCTGTTAAAGATCCATCAGTACCTATAACTCTATGACAAGGAATAAATATCAAAAATGGATTATGCCCAACTGCTCCACCTACAGCTTGAGATGACATACCATTAATCCCCTGTAATTCAGCAACTTTCTTAGAAAGATACTTATAAGTAACTACATCACCATATGGAATATCTTTAAGTAACGACCAGATATTTTTTCTAAAATCAGTTCCTATCATTTTTATAGGTACATTTTCTAAACTGGGTTTTTCATTTTTAAAATAGCTATCTAACCACAACTTTGCCAAATTAAACACTTCTAATTCTTCATCAAATGAATATTTATTAATATCATCAGGAAAATATTTTTGACCTTCTAAATAACAACCACATAGATGTAGACCATCAGAAATTAAATATAGAAGACCTATCTTACTCTTATATGTGCAATAATACATTTAAAACTCCTTTAATTTTTTATAAATTAGTAAAAACATTTACTTTTACCTAACTATTGATTATCTTTTTAAATTTATTCGCTTATATGATATTTCTATTAATTACTTACCTTCCACATATCAAAACAACATATATTTTAATATATAACTTTTTATATTATAAAAAGACTAAGAACAAGCTTAGTCTAACCATATAATATTTCTAATTTTTGTTTTACGAGCATTTTGATATTTATTTTCATAGGTTTTATGTAATGTTGCAAGATAATAAATAGAATTCTTATTATTTTTCTTTAGACCTAGAACAATTACCTCATGTCCTTTATTTTTATAGATAATTAAATCTAAATACATTGTATTAGGGTCAATATCTTTTTCCACAATACATAATTCTACATCTTTTTTTAAAAAAATTTCATGAATAAATGGATAACTATTTATTCTAGGACGGATAATTCCAAAATTTTTGTGTTTCCTTATATGATTTAATGTTAAATATCCACTTTCAATAGATTTAATGGAATTAGTTGTACTGCCTGATATAACTTTATGCAAACCTAACAAATGATGTAAGTCTGTTTTAGAAAAATAAACATGGATAAAATTCACTTCTTTAATATGAAGTCCCTATACAACACATTTTATTACAAAAATTTTCTTCGTAATCTCTTAAAATTTCTAAAAGTTTCAACTTACAATCCTTTCATTATCTTTAAAAATAAAAAAAAATGCCCTATTGAACATCTTTTATTGAACACGTACTCGAAGACATCTCGAGTAGGGATCGGTGAACAGACATAAACCCTCTGCCAGGGAACATAGCGTGTTCCTACTATGTCGTCGACTAGTTTAACCTATAATAAGGTTAATAACGAGACGAGAAGGAGAAATTTTCCATTCCTTTTAATCTCAATATCAATTTTAATATATCCTTCGTAATTTGTCAACTTTTCCTGCTGTATCATGTTTTATTCACTATCCCATTTCTACCTGTTTACTTGTAGTGTTAAAAAAGAGAGTATGATTAAAAAAATCATCTCTCAGTTTATTATTATTTATCTTCTTCCTTATAAATTTTAAATAATAAGAATACAACTCCTACACAAATAAAGCAATCCGCTAAGTTGAATATAGGAAAATCATAGCCAAAAATTCTAAAATCTAGGAAATCGACAACTTCATGCCTAGTTATTCTATCAATAAAATTTCCAATTGCTCCTCCATAAATTAGAGAAAAAATAGCTTTATCAAAACTTGATAATATATTTCTTTGTTTAACTAAATAATATGTTAAAATAGCAATAAAAATTATCGTAATAACTATAAAAAATATACGGCTATCTTGTAAAATTCCCCATGCGGCTCCTCTATTTCTATGGGATGAAATACTAAAGAAATTAGCAATAACTTCCTTACTTTCTCCTAATGTAAAATGATTAACTATAAAATTTTTACTAAGTTGATCTAGCAATATTAGAAAACATGCCAGTATAAATATAATTAGCATAGTCCTTCTCCTCTTATTTTAATACTAATAATTTTTCTAATTCAGGGTCAATAGAACGCTCACCTCTTGCAGGGAGTTTATAACGACCTAAATGAATTAATTGATGATGTATTTTACCCCAACTTTCCATAGGAAAAACACTCATCAGATTTTTTTCGACTTGAAGCGGACTATCATTTATATCCGCAAGACCAAACATTTTTGCAACCCTTTCTACATGAGTATCAACTGCTATAGCAGGTATATTAAAACCAACAGAAAGAACAACATTCGCTGTCTTTCTACCTACACCGGGTAAAGTTTCTAATTCCTCTCTAGTTTGTGGAATTTTATAGTCATAAACGTCTCTAAGCATATTAGCCATTCCAACAATATTTTTTGACTTAGCTTTATAAAGACCTAATGTACGAATATATTTTTCAATGTCTTCTACTTTAGCATCAGCATAGTCATCAATAGTTTTATAATTTTCGAATAATCCTACTGTAGCTCTATTAACATACTCATCTTTACATTGGGCAGACAACAGAACAGCAATAATCAATTCTAAATTGTTAGAAAAATCTAATTCACATTCAACATTAGGAAATACTTTATCCAAATAATCCATTACTTTTTTTGCTTTAATCTTTTTTTGTCTATTTGTTAAACCAGTCATAACCTAAATTAGTTCCACTTTCTTTTTTTATTTCTTTACTAACTTTATTGTTTAAAATACCGTTAACATAACTAATATTTTTTGAGATAGTTAATGCCTCATCTATTTCTGTTTTTGTATATTTTCTTTCAAACCATGAAGACACTATATCCATCTCTTTTGAAGTTAATATTTTCCCTGTGACTTTCTCAACTAATCTTAAAAGTTCACGTAATGTATAGTAATCATCTTTATTATTTAACACTATAAAGTCTATCCTACTATCCGGTAAAAGCGCTATTAATTCTTTCTTAATCAAAATATCTAAGAGAGAAAAAATCTGATCTTCAGAAAAACTTAATTTTCCCTTGAAAACTTCTATTGAAAAAGGTATCTTCCCTTGATTTGTCAAATAACTTATCTGAAGAAGAAACATTGCTTCCTCTCCAGATAAGTTATGAGAAGTATAATTCATTAAGAAATCAGCATCAACTAAAAGACCTTTTATATTGATATTGATCATATTAAACTCCTATGGTGTTAGTCTGTTTAATAAACGTGGGAATGGAACAGTTTCACGAACGTGTCCGTTACCTGTAATCCAAGCAACTGTTCTTTCCAATCCTAAACCAAATCCTGCATGTTCAACAGAACCATATTTACGTAAATCTAAATACCAACCATAAGCATCAAGATTTAAATCGTGTTTCTTAATATTTTCTAATAGTTTATCATAGTCGTCTATACGTTGAGAACCACCAATAATTTCTCCGTATCCTTCAGGAGCAATTAAATCAGCACATAATACAACGCCAGGTTCGTTTGGATCTTCAATCATATAGAATGGTTTAATATCTAATGGCCAGTGAGTAATAAACACAGGTTTATTATAGCTATTAGCTATAAATGTTTCATGTGGTGATCCAAAATCATCTCCGTATTCAATATCGTCAAATCCATTTTCTTTTAATAACTTGATTGCATCTTTATATTTAATACGAGGGAATTCTCCTCTAGCATTTTCTAATGCTTCAATATCACGACCTAAAACTTTAAGCTGTTCTTGACATTTTTCTAATACATCAGTTAATAAGTGATTAACAAAAGCTTCTTGTAGAGCTAAACTTTCATCATGATTACAGAATGCCATTTCAGCTTCAATCATCCAGAACTCGATTAAGTGACGACGAGTTTTAGATTTTTCAGCTCTAAATGTAGGACCAAATGAGAATACTTTACCAAATGCCATTGCAGTAGCTTCTAAGTATAATTGACCTGACTGAGAAAGGTAAGCTTCTTCGTCAAAGTATTTAGTGTTGAATAATTCTGTTGTTCCTTCTGGAGCTGATGAAGTTAAAATTGGTGGATCAGTTTTTAAGAAACCTTCTTTTTCAAAGAAATCATAAGTTGATTTAATGATTTGATTTCTAATTGTTAAAATAGCGTGTTGTTTTTTAGAACGAATCCAAATGTGACGGTTATCCGCTAAAAATTCTACTCCATGTTCTTTTGGAGTGATAGGATAATCAACTGCTTCAGAAATTACTTCAAAATCTTCAATCTCTAACTCAATTCCAGAAAGTTCTCTTTCATTTTCTTTAATTAACCCTGTTACTTTTAATGAAGTTTCTTGTGGTAAGTGACGTAATTGTTGATATCTTTCTTCACCTAAAGATTCTTTTAAAGCGATAGCTTGAATAAATCCAGCTCCATATCTTAATTGGAAAAATGCAATTTTACCACTGCTTCTCTTGTTAGCAATCCATGCACCAAGAGTTACTTTTTGACCTAGTTGTTCTTTTAAATTGTTAATGTTCAACTTACAGTCCCTCCTAATTTTAATTAATGTTTTGTTCAATTTTAAATTGTAATATATTATATATAAAAACTATTTATATTATAACATAAATTTACTATTTTTTTAATTATGTGTTTTTATTTTTCTCATCTAATGTTCTAAATCTCGAAAAACTATAATACTTTCAAATATATCTTTAAGATAGTAACGATACTCCAGAATATCCTTCGTCGCGTAACATCTGTATGATATTTTATTATTTTTTATAACTTCATTATATAATTCGTTAAAATTATCCTTTATTGAGAAATTGTAATATTTTATATAACTTCTTTTTTCTCTTTTATTAAAATATAAATCCTTATATTTATTACTTTCAAATACATATAATATTGAACCTGTAGCTTTTGAATTCAATAATTCCTCATCACCATTACTATAAATATAATGTGCTTTAGCTTTTAGATTTAAATATTTATGGTTTCTTGAATGAATTATATTAATTAATCCCTTCACTTTCTTATCGTCAACAACTGTTAATTTCAAACTATTTTCTTGATTAAGTACAACGAATTTATATGCATTTTTAGAATTTGTAAGTACATCTTTTAATTTTTTCATAAATTTGTAAGAAACTGGTAATATATCTTTATAAGATTTTATATCATTTAATATAGCCTCTACATCTTGAAGAATAAAACTCAAACTGTCATTATATAAGAATAAACTTTCTGATATATACATTTCATGTAAGAATTTTACAAGACCATCTATATTATTTCTTAACATTTTAATGTTTTTGTCTTTAAGATTTTTCGATACAGCAACATTTAACTCAATAATAACATTTTTATAGAAATAATCCTTTGTATTTTTTGAATCAAGTTCACGTCCTAAAATCTTTTTGTTTTCAAAAATAAAAGTATGATTTTTTAAGTTGTTATTTTCCAATAAATACTCGATTGAATTATAATTTGTAACAATATTTTTACAACTATCGGAAACCCTATTCTTTTCATCGAAATAATAAGATTTAGAGCTTATTAAAATACCATTTCTTATATTATCAATATACAATTTCTCAAGATAAAGTAAATTCAACTCACAAAAGTCCCCAGAATTTGTTTCTAATATCCATACATATAGTTTTATTAATAATTTATCTAAATTTAAATCTTCTTTTTTGGGGAATAGTTTAAATATATTTAATGGAACATAATTACTCTTTTCTTTTAAAATAACATAGTTCCTAATTTTAAAGTTGTCTATATATTTCTTTTCATTAATAGATGAAAACAATATAAATTTATCTTTAAAATTTTTATCATTAACTTCATATGATACTTTTTTAAAATCTACACCATCAAAATTAATGAAGTCTTCTTTTTTTATTTTCTTTCCTCTAATTATTCCTTTGCAATATCTAGCAAATTTAAGAGTATTGTAATCTATTTTTTCTAAAAGTACTTCAATCTTTTTAAAATTGTTTGAATTTATATTTGCTATTCTCTTAGAAATTTCTTTTAGTAATTCTACTGTTACTTGTACATCAATAGCGGCATTATGATATCCATCACCAGAGTATAGAGCAAGAGAATTAGATAAATCAGATAATCTATAACTTTCCTGAGTTGGCATAAATAATCTAGCTAGTTCAACCGTATCTAAAGACATTTTAGCATGATATCTTATTCCTACATCATGAAACCTTTTCTTTAAAATTACATAATCAGATGGTAAGCCGTGGCAAACAAGTATATCTTCTTTTATGAAGTCATATAATTCTTTGGCAACATCTTCAAAATATAATTTTTCGCTTAACATATCATTATTAATACCAGTTAACTCAGTAACAAAAGGTGAGACTTGTTTTTTAGGTTTTATATAATAATTAATAGACTCTAACTCTTTAAAGTTTTGATTAAGTTTTGTTGCAGAAAACTGAATTATTTCTTTTTCCTCAGTTAATTCAATATCCACTACACAAAATAATTTATTCATATATTCCCTCACCTCTCTTTCATTACATCTATTTATTATCTCTTATTTTCATTAAAAAATCTAGTATGTCTTTTCTTGTATTATCTATTTTATATAATATAATATCTTCTTCTAGTTTCTTAATGATTTCTTTTATCCACGGTCCTGCAGGCTTATCTATTATACTAATGATTTCCATTGAAGTTATAGCTATATCATTAAAAGATTCAATTGGTAGTTTAATCTTTTCTATATCTTCTTTATCACAATACTTAGAATAACTAGCTATAAAAGCAATATCTTCGATATCATAGTTATATAAAATTATTTCTAAAGGAACATTACTAATAAAGTCCTTGTTAATTTTTTCATATATTTTAACCTGTTTAATTTCTTTATTAGATAGTTTTAGTTCTTTTAACTTTTCAAAAGAAATATCATTAATATTAGATAGGATGTATAAACTTTGACAAAAAGTGTAATTTGAAAAATCAATTATTTTAGAAATTTTATCTAGAAAAGGAATATAATTATTCAATTTACTATCTAATAATAATTCCAAACTACGTTTATTACCTTTTCCAGTCAATAGTTTTCTAAATTCATTTACTATACGCTCAATTGAAACATATTTTATAAGCTCCGCATTATTTTTTATGGCCTTTAAGGTATTTTCTTCAATTTCAAAGCCAAGTTTTGAGGAGAAACGGAATGCTCTTAACATTCTTAAGGCATCTTCGAAGAACCTTTCATTAGGATTATTAACAGTTTTTATTATTTTATTTCTTAAGTCTTTCTCTCCACAGTGATAATCATACAATTTCCCCTTACTATCAAGAGCCATAGCATTTATTGTGAAATCTCGTCTATCTAAATCTTCCTTTAAATCACTAACAAACTCCACCTTTTCTGGAGTACGATGATCAATATAATCATCTTCAGTTCTAAAAGTTGTTACTTCAAAACTGTCACCATTTATCAATATTGTAACCGTTCCGTGTTGTATTCCTGTATCTATACTTTTTTTAAAGATTTGTTTAACTTCATCAGGTAAAGCATTAGTAGTAATATCTATATCAGAAAAATCATCATTAAGTAAGTAATCTCTAACACAACCACCCACAAAATATGCTTCATAACCTGCCTCATTGAATTTTACCAGTATATTTATTGCACTGTTAAATTTCTTTTTAAAGTTATTTATTTCCATATTATCCTTTCAAAATAGTAAAGGACTGGAGAAACCCCCAGCCCTTTTAATCTCTTATATTATTTAGATAAGTTATAAGTATCTCTAGCAATCATAACTTCTTCATCTGTTGGAATAACAAATGCTTTAACTTTAGAGTCTGCTGTAGAAATTTCTGCAACTTTTCCACGTACATTGTTTCTTTCTTTATCAACTTGTACACCTAGGAAAGTTAATCCTTCTAATACTTCTTCACGTACCCATGTAGCATTTTCACCAACACCAGCAGTAAATACGATAGCATCTACTCCGTTCATAGCTGCAGCATAAGCTCCAACATACTCTTTAATTCTGTTGATGTAAACATCGATTGCTTCAGCAGCATGTGGGTTAGTATTTCTTACAGATTCAACATCACGTAAATCAGAAGATAATCCTGAAACTCCTTTTAATCCTGATTCGAAGTTGAAAATACGCACGATTTCTTCAAGAGATAATCCAGTTTTTTGAGCGATGTAAGGGATAGTAGCTGGATCAATATCACCAGTTCTAGTACCCATTACTAATCCTGATAGTGGAGTGAATCCCATAGAAGTGTCGAATGATTTACCATTTTTAATAGCACAAATTGAAGCTCCGTTCCCGATGTGACAAGAAATAGTTTTTAGTTCTTTTGGATCTTTCCCTAAAACTTCAGCAACTTTTTCCCCAATGTATCTATGGCTAGTTCCGTGAGCACCATATTTACGAACTCCGTATTTCTCATAAAATTCTCTTGGTACAGCATACATGTAAGTTGATCTTGGCATACTTTGGTGGAATGCTGTATCGAATGTTAATACATTTGGAACTCCAGGTAATTCTTTTTGGAACGAACGAACACCTTTAATATTAGCTGGGTTGTGTAAAGGCGCTAAATCTTCGATTGAATCTACTTTAGCTAACTCTTCATCATTAACTAATACAGAAGCATCATAGAATTCTCCACCATGAACGACACGGTGTCCAACTCCTTCGATTTCTTTAACATCTTTCACAATTCCTAATTTAGTTAATTTTTCAAGTAACATTTCGATTGCTACATCGTGATTTGGAATATCTAATGTTTCTTTATTTTTTTCGCCGTTGAATTCGATAGTGAATACACTATTTTCAATACCGATTCTTTCAACTAGTCCTTTTGTAATAACTTTTTCTTCAGGCATTTCAAATAACTGAAATTTTAAAGATGAACTTCCTGAGTTAATAGCTAGTATCTTTGTCATAAGTATATATCTCCTCTTACTCTATTTGCATTATATATAATATTATCTCATTAAATATAATTAATTACAAGAGTTATTTATTTTTTTTTATAAAAAAATTTACAAAAAAACTGATAACCAGAATACGCTATCTATATTTTAGTTATCAGTTTTATTAGTTTTTATAATTTTAAAATGAATATGAAAATATTTCGATTAAATTAATATTTAAGATGTATATGTACTACTAACTATAGCCCAACCACCATTATCATATTGTTCAAGTTCGCCTCTTCCATTAACTCTATACTTCCCAACAACACTTCCATTACGTTTTAAATTAGCATAAGCTAAATGATCACTACCTAACCAAACATCATATGAAAAATCAGATGTAGAAGAATTACGAGCAAAATCTTTAATATACATAGCTCTCGCCCAGTTACCAACTTGTGTATCAGTCAATTCTTTTGTATTTACCGAACTATCTTCTCTAAGCACTATACTACTTGAATTAGACTTACTGTCTTTACTACTATTGTTATCTTTAGATTTTTCACTTAATCCTCTTACAGTATAAGAGCGTTTAAATTCACCTTTAAGCTCAAGTTTTTTAGCATCAGCAGAAGATTTGCTAAGACTTATTGTAACTTCAACCTTTTCTCCATTTTTTAAATTATTTGATTTACTATAGGTAATCGTAGGTTCTTGTAAAAATTGTGTTACACTTCCATCTGCATTTTCTACTGTTGGGACCTTCTTAATATCTGCTGCTGCAGTTCCATCCCCATCAGTTCCATACGGTTTAAATTCTATTTCATATTGATTAAGATCAACTACTGCCTTTTTATTTACTACATATTTATTATAAGCAAAATAACCAGAGATAGCTATAAGTCCAACGATTAGAAAACTAACTAAAAGTATTATGCCTGTTCTTTTCTTAGGTTCAGCATATTCTTCATATACTTGATTAAAATTATTATCATTTTGTTCGTAATATTCTTGGTTATTTGTAGCAAATTGATTGTTATCATTATAAACATTATAACTTTCTTGATATTGCTGAGTATTATAATTCATGTTTTTATCTTGATAATTTATATCGTAATCATTTGTTCCCTGATTATAATAATCGTTATATCCCTGCATATCTTGATTTTGAAAGTTGTCATTAAAATTAGTATTTTGATTATAGTGATCGTTAAACATATTTTGATTTTGATAATTATCATTATAAATTTGACTTTGGTCATAATTAGATTCATTATAATCCATAAAGTCCTGGTTTTGATAATTATCATAATAATTCTGATTCTGATCTTTATAACCATTGTTAGATTCGTTATTATTATATCTTTGATGATTATTACCCATAACTAAACTCCTATACTTCATGATACCATTTCTATATATAATTTATTTATTATATTTCACTTATAATATTACCATACATCTAATGATTTTTCTATATCAACCGTAATTAGACAGAAAATAAAAAGATTATAAAATTAACTTTCATCAAAATAATAATTCGGATTCAAGTACATCTTATAATCAATTTACTAATTACTCATTAAATAAATTTTCTAACTGTCTTGTTGCAGACTTAATCTCATAACCATGTTCACTAATTTTTTTATAAATGTATTCATTATCTAATACACGCGAATTTCTAACAGAAAGAATCATATCAGCCCAAATCTTCCATTCATCTTTTAAAGATAAGCTATTATCATAATTTTTTAGAATTTTAGCAACTGGCAGGTGATTAGCTGTTACTACAGGTAAACCATTAGCTTGAGCTTCTACTAACACGATTGGTAATCCTTCAAAATTAGATGGGAAGAAAAATACATCTAATAAATTTAGCATTTCTCCTACATTACTTTTTAAACCGGTAAAAATCACCTTGTCTTCAACACCATATTGTTTAGCGAGATTATATAAAAATGTAGTATCGCCACGTCCAATAAACACTAAGCGTGCATTAGGTTCTTTTTTTACTAATTCAGAAAATACTTTAACGCAGAAACTTTGATTCTTTGATTTTTCATGCAATCTTGATACTTGGCCTACAACAAGGCAATTTTCTGGAATACAATATTCTTCTCGCAATTTCCCACGAACTTCTTCGTTATATAAGAATTGTTCTACCTCTATCGCATTATTAATAACTAATGCTTTTTTTCTTTCGTTACCGTGATAAAAATGATTTGCAGCTTCTACTCCACATGCCCAAAAATCTGTTGCATATTTTCCGACAAACAGTCGATTTATGGGATGAAAAAAACGATAGAATTTATCAGCAGTTGCACAGTGACCGTGCACAATTCTTTTCTTGATACCATACTTTTTAGCAAGTTTTAAAAACTCGAGATGTGTCAATCCATTTTGATTAGACCAGAGTATATCATATCGATGAGCATTATTTCTAAAGAATTTATCCCATTCTTTCAATGCTAGTTTTATATTTGGTCTTAACTTAGGTATTCTATGAACGACTATAGGATTTTTGCACAATTTTTTAAAATGATCACTAAATTCAACATCTTCTGGACCTTGAAGTAAAAATTCAAACTCGAACTCATCTGTATTTAAATTATTGTAAAAATCTATAACAATTTTTTCTAATCCCCCAATATCGGGAACTAATCCACAAACTAATACTCTTTTCATTTATCTTCTCCTTAATCTCTTTAAAAACAATATTTTTCGCATCATACGCACAATTAATTTACCTGCCTCATGATTTCTATATAGATAAATATATATACTAAACAACCCAAGATATAGGCCTATTTTCATAGAAATAGTGACAATAAAATCCTGTTTAGAAAATACAAAATAATCTAATAAGATTATAAAGACAATACTTATCGTAAATACTGTAAAATGTTTAATCATAGTTTTGAAATATTCTTTTGATGAAGATTTCATCCCATACTTAAACGCGCTATACGGCTCATACCATATACAAGTTACCACCGTTGAACAAATAGTACCTAATAAAATACCAGCTACACCTAAATCTAAGACAACAAGATAATAAAGTGAAAAAACTATATTTAATATAATTTCTGAAATAGTTTTATAATTTTGTTCATAACTAAGTCCATATACTGATATTAAAATAAGCGCAGGTCTTCTATAATTTGTTAAGAAAAAATTAACAACTATAAGAATTACGACTCCTATATCAAATAGAAAATCATTACCCAACCAAATCGTAATAAATGGATTTATAAAAATTAAGAACCCCATACTTAAAAGATAAATGATACTAAAGGAAATAAACTGAAATTTTTTTATAAAGTCAAGTTTAGTAATAAGTGTAGTATCTTCAGAATGAATTAAATTTCCTATTGAGGCTGTAACTGGATTAATAGTTGTACTTACTAGAAGAGATAAAAATCCAAGTACGAAAGTATAGTTTCCATATAACCCTATGGCTGTTAAACTAATATAAGCTCCCATTAAAAGGCTATCTGTCTGAAAAACAATAGTCTCACCAATACTACCTACAATATTTCCTTTTATATTTTTAACAAATTTTAATTTTTCTTCTTCGTTAATAGGAGTTATTTCTTCACTGAACAAATATTCATACATTCTATCAACAATGCTAGACATGATAAAATTACCAATTATATTCATGAATATACCTACTAAAAGATATACAACAAAATTCTTAGTATAAATTAAGACACCTATCTGTAAGACTACTCGAATAACACTAAGACCAAAATCAATCGAAGTCATAACATAATTGCGTTGATCTACATATAACAGTGTTCTTTTATAAGAGAAAAAGTAACTCGAAGAAGAGTTAAAAACAAAAAGAAAGTAAATAATATATACTTCGCGATTTATCGGATAATCCTTAATTATATACGGTAAAAACAATGCTAGAATAGATCCAATGATGAAAATACCAATCCCGATCATCCTATATAACTTTTTAAATAAAATCATAAAAGCATTAATCTTAGCATGTTCTTCTCTAGCCAGTGGTCCATATAATGCATAGGTCATAGCTCCACCTATTCCCAACTCAGCTAAAGATAACATTGATACTAAGCTAGATAAATAATTATTTAAACCTAAATAGGTTACTCCAAGAATATTTAAAAATATTGTCCGACTTACAAATCCAATAAGTGCTTGGAAAGGTTGGATTGCAAGCGCGATACTTGTATTTAAAGTTGCATAATCTGTTCTACTTTTCTTCATGTAATCCCTCTACTCATTTAGTTCATCATGATATAATTTATACAGATAAGTTTGAGGAATTAGCTCTTTTTCATTAATTTTATAAGTAGTTTTCATGATAGGAGTTGTTTTTAAAACATTATCCCATTCTTGTTCATCAAAAATATCATTAGCATGATCTCTTAAAAACCATAAATTTTCAGCAGACTCTAGTATAGGAATCTTATCTACTAATTCTCTAAAATATCTATTAACATTATACTCTGATAAAATAAAATAATCCATTATTAAATAATCTATAAAAATAGGATATTTCCTTACATAGTACACATATAAATCTCGAATGTTTTTAAAATATGATTTTCCTTTTTTTCCAGCTAAAAAGAAACCAGACCATTTAAAATCACCAACAGTATATCCCATTCCACCTTCCTGTAATGGTGGATGATTTAAAGTAAAAAAATCACCTTCAAGCGCATCTATAGTAGTATAAGGTGATACAAACAGTGTTGAATCCATCCATATTCCACCATATCTACATAATAAATAAAAACGAACAATATCTGAATAATGCGCAGCTGATAATTCTTTTTTCTTATATTTTTCTGTGATGTCTATTGGAATATTTATAAACTCCGCAAGAGTTTCATCTGTTAATAAATAAAATTCACACTCATTTCTTTCGGCAAAAGCTTTTATCGTTTTAATAGACGCTTTAACCGTCTCAGGCATTTGTGCTTCTCCTTGTTGCCACATTGTCCAAACAATTTTAGGAAAATCCCTTTCAACCATATCATCCATATCTGTAATATTATTAATATCAGCTTTTTCCCGTAAATTATATACAAAATTTAAAATCATTTTTTTTCTAAAGTTAAAATATTTTTCTTCAGATTGCTGACCTAAATAATAAGTTATAGTTAATTTAAAACCATAGTGTCTTAAAATTTTAATATATCTCTTTATTTTTTCTTTTAATAATTGTAGTTTCATATCTTCTACAATTTCCTTTCACATTCTTCCAAGGCTTTTTTTAGATAATTTCCTTGACGAATTTTTTCTCCAATTTTTTTACAGTTATCTATCAACTGTTGGTACTTTTCTTCATTCATAGATTCTAAAATACCAGCAATTTCATACAATGAATCAATGATAATTCCACAATTATTTCTTATTACAAAATCAGCAAGAGCTGATTGTTTCCATACAATAATCGGAAATCCAGATGCTAAATATAAAGACGCCTTATGAGGATTATTGATTTTCAAGTACTCCCCATACATCCCACTACAAGTATGTGCACTATCTCCATCCCATACTAAACCAAACCCACCTTGCAGGTGATTAGGCAGTTCATCTGGAGTGAATGCTCCCTTATAGTGAATATTATTCGGGAGATTTTCAGACTCAAAGTTGATTCCATAAATTTCATACTCGGGTTTTTCAGGTAAATTACGAGCATACTTTGTTTTACGTATATCAAAATTACCAGCTAGTAAAATTTTATCTTTATCATAATTTTTATCCTCGTTAAAATTTGGAATTAAATAGTCAAATATTTCTAAAGAAACAATTTTTTCTTTATTAATTCCCATTTTTACTAGTTCAGACTTCATTTTATCATTATGGGCTATGATACCATCTACTCTTTCTAGTACTGTTTTATTTTGTAAAAAATGGATGATAGAATATTTAAAATCAGAAAATGATTTAATTTTTTTATTTCTCAGTGATTCAATATCATGAATAAGTAAATACACCTTAAAATTTCTTTTCTTTAAAAATTTCATACGTATTTGTTTCTTTAGCGACTGCCACAACAATGGAAATTGAAGAATAATAACATCATCTTTTGTTAAAGAATTGTGATTCTGACTTTCTTTTAAAAAATACTCTAAGTAACCACTATCTAACATGATTTTTTCAGCATCCATTCTCGCTTTTGGTCCAGCGTGATTTGCTTTTTCATATGTTTCTTTTAAAAAATACTTCACCTTGATTTACCCCTATCGAAATTTTTTTACTACATACTCCTGCCAACGCCATTGCAATCCTCCAAGAATACGTGAAATAATAACGATATGTTTAGGGAAAAGTAAATAGGCATGAATTAAAAACGATTTTTTTGAAGTTTTCGCATATTTATTTAAATAATTACGATATTTCTCTTCATAGGTATTACCTTCAAAAATATGGTAATCTATTACGTGCATCAATACTAGATTAAACAATCGACGATAAATATAACTTAGTGCTTCTTTATCATTCTCGTATAATTGTTCTAATTTATCACAAATCGTAAACAAATCTAAATTTTTTTCGCTAAATTCTCGATTCATAATACTACCAGATCGTACACGATAATAATAACCTATATAATTAATTTTTACCATTTTGTTTATATGTTTTAAAATTCCAATTCCACCATAAACATCTTCATAAAATAAACCTTCTAAAAATGGAAAACCGATAATTAATTTTCTTCTAAACAGTTTAGCAACTGCATTTAAACGTACAATATTATCACTACAAAGAGAAACCAATGCTCCTTTAGCATCTCCTCTAAAGACTATTCCTATATTATCTTTTGTTTCTAATTCTAATTCTTGTTCATTATGAGTATACCAACATTCTACGATATCAATATTTTCTAAGGTCATCGGTTTCATTAGTTGTTCAAGCATATCTTCTTTAATTACATCATCACTATCGACAAAAGTAATAAATTCAGCTGTTGATTCCTGAATTCCTCTGTTACGTGCCCCGCTCAACCCTCTGTTTTCTTGATTTATTAAATAAAAACGGGAGTCTTGTTGACAATATCGTTCACAAATTTCCTGCGATTTATCGGTAGAACCATCGTTTACTAATATTACTTCTATATTTTTATATGTTTGCTTTCTAATGCTATCTAAACATTCATCTAAATATTCTTCAACATTATAAACGGGTACAATTACACTTATTAACTTTTCTAATTTCAACTTTTCTCCTTTCCTCCTTTTTTAAGGATATATTTGCAACAACAATCTATTATTACTTGTTTAAATTTCTTAAAATATTATATTTTTTTATTAAGTTTATCAAATTTATACTTAATAGAGCTATGGACATATTTTACAAAATAATTATGTTCATTCTTATTATTTGTATCTACAAAATATCAATTAGAACTAACATCATCAATATTTACAAATATGATAAATTCGATTATTAAATTACATACTCCAATATTTCACAAGATACTTTGCCCTTTATCTTTTTACTAAACGAGTAGAAACAAAGCTATTATACTTATTCTAAATTATCCCTTTTATAATTTATTTTATTACGAATATCCAAATACTTTAAATATAGCGGAAATATAATTATAATAAATAATTTCGAAGAAAAATTATACCATCGTAATAATTTACTGCTTTTTAAAACTTCTGAAGATTTTTTTGCAATTCCAAGATATTTTTTTAGATTCCCGTCGTATTCCTTAAAATAAGGGTGACCAGGACGAATTTTATATAATTCAACATGCGCAATACAAACTAAAAAGAGTACTTTAGCTATATATGGTAATAATTTATCCTCACTAAATTTTTCTAATAAAGAATCCCCAATTTTAAATAGATCTAAATTTTTACTATCAAATTTTCTTCTCATAGTGCTTCTAGGATGAATACGATAATAGTAACCGATGTAGTTAATTTTCCTCATTTTTTCTATATTCTTTAATGAAACAATTCCTGAATATAAATCTTCATAAATTAAATTTTCTAAAAATGGAGTCCCCTCTACTATTTTTCTACGGTACAATTTAGCTACAGGACTCCACTTTATCTCCATATCGAAACATTTTTTTAGTGCCTCTGATGAAGTAAATTCTTCAATTTTCAACTGTCTATTTTTTATATTATATATTTCTTTGTCTTCTGTAAAATCACATTCTACAATATCAATTCCTGTATCCATATATCTCATTAATTGTTGTAACATATCACTTTTTATAACATCATCGCTGTCCACAAAAGTGATAAATTCACCTTTAGAAACGGTAACTCCATTATTACGCGCAACACTTTGTCCTTGATTTTCTTGATTAATTAAATAAAAACGAGGGTTTTGTTGACAATATCTTTCACAAATTACTTGTGAATTATCAGTAGATCCATCATTAACTAATATAACTTCGATATCTGTATACGTTTGATTTTTTATACTCTCTAAACATTCTTCCAGATATTTTTCTACATTATAAACTGGAACTATTATGCTAATCATTTTTATTCTGACATCTCCTTTATAATTTATTATATTACCCTTCATATTTAAATACTCAAATTTTTCTTATATACAATTTATCGTTTAAATTATTAATTAATTTTTTAGTAGAAATCCATCTATTTTGTAATTTTTTATAAATAGGATAAGTGATAGTTGTATAATATTTTGGAGCAAATAAGTACAGTCTCAATAGACGATATTTTCGAACAACTTCCTTGGATTGCTTTGCTATAAAAGCAGCCTTTCTAATAAAATCTTCATATAAATCAGCATAGATATTCATCTTATTTATTCCATCTTTTAAATAGTGTCCATGACCAATATAAAACATAAAATATCCAATATAGGGAAGCATATCTTCATCATCTTTAAAAGAATCTATTAATTGATTTCCTACTTTAAAAATATCTAAATCTTTTTCAGTATAGGATTTCGTCATAGTACTATTTGGACGAACTCGATAATAATAACCAATATAATCAACAACTACTATTTTTCGCATATGTTTTAAATAATTTATTCCTGTAAAAACATCTTCGTAAATATATCCTTCTAAAAATGGAACTTTTTCAACAATTTCTCTTCTATATAGTTTTGTAACTGGACAAAACTTCACTTCTTTAATCTCAATACAATTAAGAATTGCTTCTTTAGCATTTCCTTTAAATACAATTTTAGAAGGCTTATTAAGATAAAATTCTTCTTTTTTTCTTGTCATTCTACATTCTACGATATCCACTTCCGTCTTCATGTAAGGAAGTAGTACTTCTAACAGGTTTTTATTGATAACATCATCGCTATCCACAAACATAATAAATTTTCCAACAGATTCTTTAACACCGCGATTCCTTGCGACACTTTGTCCTTGATTTTCTTGATTAATTAACTTAAAACGACTGTCTTTCTGACAAAACCGTTCACATATTTCCCTTGAACCATCAGTTGAGCCATCATTAACTAGTATCACTTCAATATCAGTGAAAGTTTGCTGCTTTATACTTTCTAGACATTCTTCTAAATATTCTTCCACATTATAAACGGGTACGATAACGCTTATCATAAATTAAATTTTCTCCTCATTATCTTATTCATCTACCTTTACTTCTTTTATGCCATTTTTCAATTTCCAAATTGCATAATAGACTGGGAATACAATTGAATTATAATATTTTGGGCAAAAGTTATAAAGCTTAATTAAACGTGACGCTCTAGCTAAGTCTGGATTTTTCTTTGTTAATGTTACATACTCAGCTAATTTTTGATTATAGAATTCTCTATATGGATTCCCTTTTTTTACATAACTGTGATAATGCATCGTAGCCAAATGAACTAAAAAACTACCAACATAAGGAAGAAGGTCTTCTCTATCAGCATATAATTCTATTAATTTATCACAAACAGTAAATATATCTAGATTTTTTGGTGAAAATTCTCGGTGCATTATACTACCTAAACGTACTCGATAATAATATCCTACATAGTCAATTTTAATCATTTTTCGAATATATTTTAACATCCCTATTCCACTATAAACATCTTCATAAAATACACCTTCTATATATGGAACTGCTTCAACAATCTCTCTTCTGTACAGTTTAGTAACTGCATTAACATTTAGAGTATGATGCGGGAAAAACTTAACTGCCTTATTTGAATCTCCTTCAAAAATAATGGTTGTTGTCTCAATATTTTCATCCAAAAATTCCATTTTCTTTACTGTAAATATACACTCTACAATATCTACATCCTCAGCCATGTATTGCATTAACTTTTCTAAATAGTTTGTTTTAATAATATCATCGCTATCTACAAATACAATATACTCTCCAGTTGATATTTCTACCCCTTTATTTCTTGCAGCACTTAATCCTTGATTTTCTTGATTAGTTAAAAGAAAACGACTATCTTGTTTACAATATTTTTCACATATTTCTTTAGAAGTATCCGTAGATCCATCATTAATTAATATAACTTCTATATCTACATATGACTGTCTTTGAATACTATCTAGACACTCTTCTAAATATTTTTCCACATTATAAACAGGAACTATTACACTAATCATAAACTATATCCTTTCAAAATTTAATTTATCTAAAATTAACTATTTTTCTATACCGACATTTTCTAGAAGTGTCTTAGTAAAATCTCTTTGAATTGAGTTTACTTTTGAATTAATTTCATTTCTTTCAAAATAGAACTCATCCTCAGATTTCATAACACTATTAAGAAACTCCAATAAATCGTCAAAATTACTAACAGTCGGACCTACCATTAAGCTTTTCACATCATCGAATACAAATCCCCTATTTTCTTTGTATTCTTCATAATCATTTATAGTAAACGCCACAGGTCTATTCAATAAATAGTAATCTAAAAATACAGAGGAATAATCCGTAATCAACGCACTAGTAGTTCCAAGGAACTTATACAAAGTACCATAGTGTTGACTAATAGTCTCTTCAGACAACATATGAATATTTGAGTAATTATTTTTAAATTTAAAATGAGACTCCTCTAACGGATGCAATTTAATATAAAGATGATATTCATATTCTAAAAGCAGTTTATTTACTTTACTAAATTCAGTATCATCAAGGGAAAAAATAATTGCATCTTGACTATCATGATAATTTTTAGAATTTCGATAAGTTGGCATCCAAATAATATTCTTATCTTTTTTTCTACAAATAACTCATCATTTCTGATATTACCTACTAGCAACATTTGCTCATCATTAGCATTAAAGGTAGCTTTCATAATTGGTGTAAAGAAATCAGAAGAAGAAACTAATTTTGTGAAAAAATTATAATCAACTCTTTCTAGCCCTTCTTCGAGATTCCCAATTTTTTTCAAAGGCATTCCGTGCCATAAATTTACAACCATTTGATTTCTCGAAGGTTTAATTGGATATTTCCCAAAAGAATAAAAGAAATATTTTGAAGTTAAAAAATAGTACAATCCTCGATATATAGAAACAAATTTTACCCTGTTATCCTTTTTCAAATGATAAAAATTATTTGAAGCACATACTATTTCATATTTATCTTGGTAGCCATTATCAACTAAATATTGGTACAATGTTCTTATATTATCTCTAAATCCCCAGTTTGAATATATAACGATTCTATTTCTATTTTTAGGAATCAATGTATTCAATCTAGAAGTAAAATTACTTATTTTGAAAAATAATGTTTTTAAATTTTTTATCATACTACTCCATCAAACCTTTCAGATATAATTCTTTTAGAACATTAATATTTTCATTGATATCAAAAGCCACTAATCGTTCATCAAAGTCTCTCTTATTGTTCATGACTTGCACGTTCTGTATATAATCTATCCACTTATTCTTATCTAATGGCAAAGCAGTACAAATATTATTAGCAACCTGAGTTGTTGAATCAATAGTGTCATTCATTATAATATCAACACCTGAACATTGTGCTTCAATCAAAACCATCGGAAATCCTTCATAAAGTGATGGAAATGCAAAAATATCAAAAGCTGAATAAAACTTATATGCATCTTCTCTTTTGCCAGTAAAAATAACATTAGTTAATTCTCTACTATTCTCTTCTAGTAGCAATCGATCAGGTCCTTCACCGACTAATAAGAAAGTTACCTCAGGTAATTGTTTAGCTAGTTCAATCAGAAAGTTCTGATTCTTAAACCTATTTAGTATACCAATCATTCCGACTACTTTTTGTTGTTCCCCTAGATGAAATTCTTCTCGAATTTCTTTTCTATATTTTGGTGAGAATTTATGTTTATCAATATCAATAGCATTTGGAACTATCTGAAAACTTTTATTACCGAAAATTTTTAACCCTGCTAACTTACCACACGATACTCGATGAGTGGCATTTTTTAATGCTAAGAAAACTAAGAATCTATTTCGAATACTTTTAAGAATAGTGTCCGAAAATTGACTACTATGATTATGATAAATACGAACCTTAACACCTTGTTTTTTAGCATAATAATTATGAATGAAAGCAGTAATAGGGTTATGTACATGAAGAACATCAATTCTATTATTTTCATAAAACTCTCTGCATTCTCTACCGTAACGCATCATGTTAGAGACTTTTAAAGAAGGGAAAACTGTTCTTTTGATTCTTTTTTCATCTAAGTATTTATTAAAAGGAAAATGAGAATCACCATTGGACTCACCAACCATATATTCATATTCTTCATCATCTATTTTAATATGATTTTTTATGAAACTTTGCACTCCACTAATAGTGTTTCTAACACCACCTGTTACGTGTATAACACGATATTTCATTCTATCACCTACTATTCAAATCATTTTTTATTTTA
Organism: Gemella sp. 27098_8_155; assembly: GCF_041433725.1. Classification (NCBI taxonomy): domain Bacteria; kingdom Bacillati; phylum Bacillota; class Bacilli; order Caryophanales; family Gemellaceae; genus Gemella; species Gemella sp. 27098_8_155. The sequence continues at coordinate 85,872 of NZ_JAPWCA010000001.1, read as the reverse complement.
GTCGTTGATATTTCTTTAGTTCGTGGGAGATAAACAACTTCTACACCAAACTCTTTCAAATAGTCAAATTTTCCTTTCCAATCATCTCCAATTACAAAAACATCAATGTTATATTTCTGTATATCAGAAATTTTTTGTTCCCAATTATTTTCTGGAATAACACAATCCACATATCTAACAGCATCTAAAAGTAATTTTCTATTTTCATAATCAAAGTAGCATTCTTTATTTTTTTCTTTATTATTAAATTCATCAGTAGATAATCCTACAATAAGATAATCTCCTAAAGATTTTGCTCTTCTTAGTAGGTTAATGTGACCATAATGTAATAGATCAAATGTTCCATAAGTTATTACTTTCTTCATTTTCGATTTTTAACCTCAACACTTTCTCTCATTTTCTTTTGATAAATTAGTTTTCTAATAGAATTAGGCATTACTCTGACAATATTACGTACAAAAATATTTCTAAATAGCTCAAATTTTGTTAAATATCCTCGTCTAAAAAAATCTACTTGCAAGAAAAATTCTGTTTTAATATAAAGCAACCCACCTCTACGAAGATAACTCGAATCATCTGTTTGCATAACTACTAACGGCTCCTGAATATTCAAAAATTCTTTCGTTGGATTATCATGTATTAGTCTCATAGTTAAATCGTAATCTTCTAAATATCTAAACTTTCTATAATTACCAACTTTTAGTATATAGTCTTTCCTCATCATACTTGATGGATTATTAAAGGGATTTCTAAACTTAGAGTATTCTCTAATTTCCGCAGTCATTTCAGGTACTATTTTTAGAGCAGTAAATTCCGTATTTTTTTCTAAAATATTAGTTCCCACCATAATTAAATTGGGATTTCGTTCAAAGGCTTTAATTTGTTTTTCAAAACGCGTTTCTACACAATAATCATCACTATCCATTCTAGCAATTAGGTTTGTATTACACTTTTCTACTCCAAAACAAGATGCTGGACCTGAACCTACATTAGTGTCCAGTTGATACACCTTTAAAATTGGAATTTCACTTTTTATTTGTTCAATTTCATCATATAACTCCTGAGTTAATATTCCATCACAAACTAAAATGATTTCTGTTGGTTTAATAGTCTGATGATAAGAAGTTAACAAACTTTTCCTTAGATTATAAGGTTTTTCTTTTTCATATACTGTCATTAAAACTGAAAACTCCATAATTCATTCTATAACTCCTTTCCTATTAACCAATCTATAATAACCGAACGATATGGGACAACATTATACCAATCTGCCTTATAATATACTATTACAAATAAAAATACAGAATACACTATAATTATTAAATAGAGTAGTGCCCACTGGATTTTTCTATCTGATACTTTATGTAAAAACATAGGAACGTACAGAGCTGCAAATGGGGAAAAATAATGAGCAAATCTACTTAACAAGCTAGTTTGCATTGTTATGATTGTAAATATTAGATAACAGAAAAATAAAATTCTAATGTACTCCTCTGATTCAGTAAGTTCACTTTTTTTAAAAATCATCTCTCCTATTACAAAAAATACAAGATAAACTATTGACAACACAACAGGCGCAAGTTTATAACTATCTAAAAACCAAGTCGATTCTATATATGAAGTATATTGAGGAAATATATTGACAAAAATTTCTGAAAAATTCTTTAAAAAAGGAAATGTGAATATCATTCCTAATACAACAAAAATAATTACTTTCATGCTCAAGTGAATCTTTCTCAATAATAGAAATAATATACAGATAATTCCTGTTATATGGAACAAAGGTGCAATTAAAATACACAGTATTCCTTTTATGTATTTTTCTTTAACGAAATAATGAAACCCTAGTAAGCCTATTGAAATTGATAAACCTTGACGAATATTAGAAAAAGAGTACAATAACATCCCAAGAGAACTAAAATATATTAATAAACTAATATAAATATTTTTAGAATAATTCCAAAATACATAAAACCAAATATATAAAGTTATTATCGAAAAAGAAAATAATAATATAGTATAGTTTTCAGAGATAGATCTTAATAAGTTATTGAGAATAATGTACCCTATTTCAAATCTAGAATTAAAAATATTTAATAGTTCTGGTATTTGTAAAGAATTATCTTTAAATACAGATACGTAGAAATTAAGATCTCCTCCAACACTAGAATTTCTAAATCCAGCAACTACTAAGAATAAAATAAAAGTAGGAATTGTTAACAATTTTATTTCATCTTTTTTCTCTTCAAAGTAAATATATATTGTAGATAATACTACAAGATATACAAAAATAAAAATATATAGTAACATCCCTACTCCTTTCTAAGCTATTTTCTTTTTATAATTGATTTAATGATTTTATTTATAATTATAGTGATAATAGCTATTTTCATGTAATTCTAGTTTATTGGCGATAACTCCTAAAAGCCTAGCTCCAACATTATTCAATCTTTTTTTTGCTTCTATAATCTGTTTTCGTTTACTAATTTGCATGTCAACAACTAGCAAGGTTGCATCCGCAACTCTAGCCATTATCTGAGCATCTGTAGCAGCCAATAATGGTGGTGTATCTACTATTATATAATCATAATTATCGATACAAGAATTTAAAATATCTTCCATAGTAGAACTTACTAACATTTCTGATGGGTTCGGCGGAACTGGCCCCGATGTTAAAACATCGAATTCCACATCATTTACATTTAAATGACTTACTGCATCCTCACTTATTTCTCCTAGTATTAATTTACTTAATCCTGTATTATTTCTCTTGTCTATTAATTTGTGTTGAGTCGGTTTTCTCATATCAGCATCAATTAAAATAACTTTTTTACCTTGTTGAGCAAGAGCAGCAGTAAGATTTAAACTAACTTCACTTTTACCTTCATTAGGATTTGCACTTGTTATTACAATTATTTTCAAATTTTTACCAAAATTTGAAAACTGTATATTACTTCTTAGAGTTCTATATGATTCTGATGCAATAGACTTACTATTATGAATAACTTCAATATACATAATTTTACCTTCTTTCTTTTTCTTTCACGGTAGGAATCATACCTAATACAGATACTCCTGATAATTCTTCCAAATCGTCTAATGAATCTATTGAATCACTCATTACAAAACGAACAAATATAATATTAAATCCAATAAACGCAAATACTATAAAAGAAATAAACATATTTTTCCATAAGCTCGGATATACAGGATTCGGACTACCTACTACATCAGTAACTATAGACAAATCATCTCTCCCAATTTTTTCAGCTGCAAAAGATTTATAGTCAACTATGTATTGTTTTGCATAGCGTTCAGCTAACTCTCTGTCAGTTGAACGTATCGTAAGTGTTAATAGCTGAGACCCTGAATCATTAGTAAGCTTTATAGATTTAATACTCTTAATCTCATCACCAGTTAAATCTAATGATTTATTAGTTTCTTCTTTAATATTTGGTAATTCCGATATTTCTAAATATGTTTTAACTTGTCTTTGCAATAAATTAATAGATGTTAACGCATGGGAATCATCATTCTTATCACTAGAACTTTTCATTATTAATGTAGATGATACACTATAAATAGGAGTAATAGCAAAAACCGTATACGCACTTACTGCAGCTACTCCACTTAGTATGAATATCAACAAAATCAGTAATTTCTTTTTAATAAAATTAACTATTCTTATAATATTATTATTTAATATTCGCATATTTTTCTCCTTAAATTCAATTAGATTCGTAATTATCTCGCTCCATGTCTAGTTAAAATTACAAGTATTGTTTTAATAATAATTAATAAATCCAATTTTACTCCTCTATTTTTTATATAATACTTATCATACTCCAATTTTTCCTTCGGGGTTAAGAAATAACCACCATTAACCTGTGCCCATCCAGTAATACCAGGTTTCACCAGAAGACGATCATTAAAATCTGGTATGTATTTAACAAATTCTTCTATCAATTCTGGTCTTTCTGGCCTAGGACCAATAATCGACATATCTCCTTTTATAATATTAACAAGTTGAGGTAATTCATCAATTCGAAGTTTACGAATAATACGTCCTACTTTTGTAATTCGCTTATCATTTTCGCTTGCCCATTTTGGACCATCCTTTTCTGCATCAATATACATAGAACGTAGCTTATAGATTTTAAAAACATGACCATTTAATCCAACACGTTTTTGCGTATAAATAGGGTTAACTCTTAATTCAAAATATATCGCAAAGCATACTATAAGACAGATTGGAAGAGTAATTATTAATAATACAATACTTAAAATAAATTCAAAACAATTTTTCAGAATATCATAATATTTCATTTTCTATATTCTTCAGTAAAAACAAAATAATAATCATACACTTTTTTGGTTATTTAGAACTTAGTATTTCGGAATTTATTACATAATATATAAATAAAGTCAATTTTATAATTCTAAATAAAAAAATGTTGTTGATTAGTATAAACTTATTTATGTCTTTATTACTCTCCTTTCTAAAGTATTTATAGGTAGTTATATTTAAAATATTTTCTTAATACATCATTCTTTTTTTACATTTACTACTGATGAAATATTTATTCAAATACATTATTACTTAAAAATATAATCCATAAAATTTGTAGTAATTATATAACTTTTCATCAAAACAGATAATAAATTACTTTACTTTTATTAATTACATTATAGCGCAAAATAAAAAAATTTAATAGGATAAAATATAATTATTTTATAAAATACAAAATAAAAAGAAGCTAACACTAACCCATGTTTATTAAATAAAATAATACATATACATACCCTATTACTGTATAATAATTTATTTAATAATTTAATCTCATCCATTATTTTTTTAGTTTATTTATAATCTTCTAAATAAAAAACTCTAAAAATCTATTTCTAGATTTCTAGAGTTTTTATTATTATTAATTTATCCTATCGATCCTTCCATCTCAAATGAAATTAGTCTGTTTAATTCTACAGCATATTCCATAGGAAGTTCTTTTGTAAATGGTTCGATGAATCCCATAACTATCATTTCTGTAGCTTGTCCTTCATCAAGACCTCTACTCATTAAGTAGAATAGTTGTTCTTCTGATACTTTAGATACTTTTGCTTCGTGCTCTAAAGATACATTAGAGTTTTTAACGATGTTGTAAGGAATAGTATCAGATGTTGAGTATTCATCTAAGATTAATGTATCACATTCAATGTTTGAACGAGATCCTTCTGAGTTTTTACCAAAGTGAATCCATCCACGGTAGTTAACTTTACCACCACGACGAGACATTGATTTAGAAACAACAGTAGATGATGTTCTAGGTGCTAAGTGAATCATCTTAGAACCTGCATCAAGTACTTGTCCTTCACTAGCCATAGCGATAGATAGTGTACTTCCACTTGCTCCTTCTCCAACTAAAATACACGCTGGGTATTTCATAGTTAATTTAGAACCTAAGTTTCCATCAACCCATTCCATTGTACCATTTTTTTCAACGATCGCACGCTTAGTAACTAAGTTATAAACGTTCGTTGACCAGTTTTGAATAGTTGTATATCTGAAACGAGCATTCTCTTTAATAAAGATTTCCACTACTGCAGCATGTAGTGAACTCGCTGAGTAAGTTGGAGCCGTACAACCTTCTACGTAGTGTAGAGAAGAGTTCTTCTCAATAATAATTAATGTACGCTCAAACTGCCCCATTTTTTCACTGTTAATTCTGAAGTATGCTTGAAGTGGCGCTTCTACTGATACATTCTCTGGACAGTAGATGAATGATCCACCTGACCATACCGCAGAGTTTAAAGCCGCGAACTTATTGTCGTTGAAATCAACAGCTTTTGAGAAATATTCTTTGAATATTTCTTCATGATTTTTCAACGCTGTATCAGTGTCTTCGAAGATGATTCCTTTTTCTTCGAATTGTTTATGCATATTGTGGTAAACTACTTCTGATTCATATTGTGCAGAAACCCCTGCAAGATATTTTTGTTCAGCTTCTGGAATACCAAGTTTTTCAAAAGTATTTTTAATTTCTTCTGGTACTTCATCCCATGAACGTTCTGTTTTTTCTGATGGTTTTACATAGTATGTTAAGTCCTCGAAATCAATTTCAGATAAGTCTCCACCCCATGTAGGCATTGGCATTCTATAGAACTCTTTTAATGCATTTAAACGATATTCTAACATCCATTTAGGTTCTTCTTTTCTTTCAGAAATTGTTTTAACGATTTCTTTTGTTAGTCCTTTATCAGTTTTGAATATAGATACGTCTTTATCTGAAAATCCATACTGATAATCGGTAAACATTTCTTCATTTTTATTCAATGCAATCACTCCTTCTTCTATTTATTTTCTTCTAATATTTTTTCTGTAATTTTCCATGCTAACGTAGCACATTTAACCCTAGCTGGAAGTTGAGAAATATTTTGTAATGAAATACTATCTTCTAAATTTTCTTCATTAAATTCATTTCCCATAATCATATTTAAAAAGTCTTTAATCTTGGTATTAGCTTTTTCTACTGATAAACCTTTTAATTCCTCAGTTAACATCGAAGCTGAAGCTAGAGAAATCGAACACCCAGTCCCTACGAATTTTATATCTTCGATAATATCATCTACTAATTTCACACTAACTGTTATTTTATCACCACATGAAGGGTTTAACATTTCTAATTTATAGCTATTTTCGATTACACCATTATTTCTGGGATGCTTACTATGATCTAAGATTACTTGTTTATATAAACTTTTTAAATCACTAAAACTCATTTTCAAAAAACTCCTTCGTTTCTTTTAAAGTTTGAATAAAGAAATCTATTTCTTCTTTTGTGTTATATAGATATAGACTCGCTCTCGCTACCGAATATGTTCCTAATTTCCCTAATAATGGTTGAGTACATTGATGCCCTGCTCTTATACAAATTCCTTTTTCATCTAAGAAACTTGTTAAGTCATGAGGGTGAACACCTACTAAGTTAAAAGATACTAGTGAAACTCTATCTTCAATATTTTTTACACCATAAATTTCTATATTATCAATTTTAGAAAGTTCAGTATATAAATATTTAGTAAGTTCTTTAGTATACTTTTCAATATTTTCTAATCCGATACTATTTAAATACTTAATAGTTGCTGCTAGCCCAGCCGCTTCGGCTAAAAGTGGTGTTCCCGCTTCAAACTTATCAGGAAGTATAGCCCAAGTTGCTGAAGTATCTTCAACAATACCTATCATTCCACCACCAAATTCTACCGGGTCAAATTTTTCTAGTAGATTTTTTTTACCATACAGTACTCCAATACCAGTAGGTCCACACATCTTATGTGCACTAAAAGCTAAAAAGTCACAGTTCATTTTTTGAACATCAATCTTTAAATGAGGAACAGATTGCGCTGCATCTACTACAAAATAAATATCTTTATCTTTTAATAATTCCCCAATTTCATAAACCGGATTTATATTGCCTAGCACATTAGAAGCATGGCACATTGATACAATTTTAGTTTTTTCTGTGATAAACTCTTTCAATTGTTCAATACTGATTCTTCCTTCTTCATCTAGTTCTAAATATTTTAAAACTAGATTTTTACGTTTGGCTAGTTGTTGCCATGGAATAATATTAGCGTGATGTTCCATATAAGTAAGGATAATTTCATCTCCTTCACTTACATCCTGTTCTAATATTCTTGCTGCGAAATTTAAGCTCTCAGTAGTTCCACTAGTATAAATTACTTCTTCATAACTACTAGCATTAATAAATTCTTTTACAAGCTCCTTTGAACCTTCATAAATTTTTTCAGATTCATCACCTAATGTGTAAACAGATCTATGAATATTAGAATTATAATTTCTGTAATAGTCTGATATAGCATCGATTACTTGATTCGGTTTTTGAGTAGTAGCTCCGTTATCAAAAAACATCAAATCATTTCCTGATATCTTTCTTTTTAATATAGGAAAATCTTCTCTATATTTACTTAAATCTATCATTATTACTCACTCTCATTATTGTTAATTTTCTCATCAATAAGAATCGTTACAAGCTCCTTGATTTTATCTACAGTTAATTCTGATATTACTGGAGATAAGAATCCATGAACTAGTAATCTACTTGATTCTTTTCTAGTTAATCCTCTACTTTGTAAGTAGTATAATTGCTCTTCATCAATACGTCCTAGAGAAGCACCGTGCCCTGCCATAACATCATTTTCATCGATTAATAACATTGGGTTTGCATCAGCTTTTGCTTCAGATGAAAGTGTCAGCATTCTTGAACTTTGATAAGCATTAGAACCCGTTGCTCCTTTAACGATAAATCCTACACCGTTAAATACAATATGAGATCTATCTAGTAATACACCGTGTTGAAGAATATCACCTTTACTACTTAATCCTTGGTTAACTACTTCACTATTGAAGTAAGTTTTTTGTTCTTTAACTCCTAAAGTAACAATCTTAAGGTTAGCTTCAGAACCATCACCAAGAATATTCGTTGTATTATCGTGATATACATCCGCTTCATCCATCGCTGCAACATTCCAGTTAATTAATGAATCTCTGTATGTCAATCCACGACGTAAAATAGTTCCTCGTTTTTGTCCTGGTTGGTTTGTAATAGAGCTGTAGTTAATTTTTGCCCCTTCATGAGCTACAACTTCAGATACTAAGCTAAATGGTGCTTTGTCTTCTTTTTGATTATTTACATAGTTTTCAATGAAGTTAAATTTGGCGTTTTTACCAACTTGTATAGTAACATGGTTAAATAAACTTTGTTCTCTATCTGAGATAACAATATATTGAAGTGGTTCTTCTATTACCACACTATCTTTAACATCAATAAATAATCCAGCATTTAATAATGTATAATGAACAGCTGTTACTTTACTTTCAGCATAGTCAACAACACTCATAAAGCTGTCTTTAATATGATCATCATTCATAGCAGAAAAAATATCTTTAATTACTACTTTATCTGCATATTTTTCAGGAATATTAATGTGAACAATAGTATTATTTTTTTGCACTACAGCAAAGTCATCATTATTAATTCCATATTTAGTTATATCTATATTTCCTTCATTTTCTAATCTTAGAGTTGAAAAATCAACATTAAATAAGTTCCATCTTTCTAATTCCATAGACTCTAATTTTGGAAAAGGTAGTGTATAACTTTTATATAAAGCTAATTTTCTAGTATTTAAAAACCATTCTGGTTCATTCGTATTAGAAAAGATACTTTGTAAAGTTTTAATACTAAGTTTTAATTTATTATTTTCCATATTAAACCTCTTCTTTTAACCAGTCATAACCTTCTTTTTCTAAACGAAGTGCTAATTCAGGTCCACCTGATTTTACGATTTTTCCATCCATAAGAACGTGAACGAAATCCGGTTCAATGTAATCTAATAATCTTTGATAGTGAGTGATTATTAAGCAACCAAAGTTTTCTCCACGCATTTTGTTAACACCTTTTGATACTACTTTTAATGCATCAATATCTAAACCTGAGTCAATCTCGTCAAGAATAGCAAATTTTGGTTCTAACATCATCATTTGTAAAATTTCATTACGTTTCTTTTCTCCACCTGAGAATCCATCGTTTACATAACGTTGAGACATTTTTAAATCCATGTCCAGAAATTCCATTGTTTTATCTAATTTTTTTATGTATTGCATTAGAGGAATACTATCTTCACGTTGAGCATTAATTGCTGATTTAATGAACTCTGAAGTTGGTACTCCTGGTACTTCTGATGGATATTGCATAGCTAAAAATAGTCCAGCTCTAGCTCTTTCATCAACTTCCATCTCTAATACTTCTTCTCCATCTAATAAGATGCTTCCACCATCAACTTCATATTTTGGGTGACCCATAATTGCAGAAGCCAATGTAGATTTACCAGCTCCATTCGGTCCCATTACCGCATGAATTTCACCAGATTTTATCTCTAAATTAAGTCCTTTTAATATTTGTTTTTCATTAATTGATACTTCTAGATTTTTTATATCAAGAACTGACATTTTATTTCCTCCATCTTTTATATTTTACGATTAATAAGTAAGTATAATAATACCCATAATCTTTATTTTCATAATATTTATTATAAAGGTTTTCATAATTATTATCAAATTATCAGTTTGCTAAATTTGTTGAACAGAAAGAACTATAGCCAATTAATAGCGATTAAAACACATATTATAATCAAACTATTTTTAAAAAATAAATACAATAAAAAAACCTCCAATATTTAATATTGAAGGTTCTTAAAAATTTTTTTCTATTTTGAAAATTCCCACATAGCTACGATCTCTGTTTTTAATTCATCATATGACCATTTTTTTAGAGTTCTAGTATAACTATTCGGATCATTAATAATATAATTACCATCCTCATCTTTTGCTGTGATTAATATTATATGACCGACTGTTGTGAATTTTCCAGGATACACAGAAGCAATAATAGGATTTCCTTTATCTAAACTTGCATTAATAGCTTCTTTGCTTAATGGAACACCTGTTGACTTAACTCCATATTCTTTAGCTATATAATCGAAAAAGCTCCATTTTGTCCCTGCATCAGTAAAGTAGCCATTTGCGTCTTCTTTTTCAGCAATACTCTTTGGAGTTATTGATTTATCATCTAATATTCCTCCTAAAGCCATAGCTACACAAGTTGGACCACATCCCCCAATAGCGATATTAGTTCCACCCAGTTTATCATATGCCCATCGTTTATCCCATTGTATGTAATAAGGGTACTTTCTATCTATATCTACTGTTTGACCCTGTTCAAAAGGTGTAGCTTGTTGACCTGCTAAATAACCAAGAACGTATTGAGTAGCATCTTTATTATTTGCTAATAATTTTTGTTCTGCTTCTGGCAAATGTTCTCTTTGTAAATAGATTAATTGACCTATTAAACTTCCATTAGCATTTTGAAGAAGATTAGCCTCAACACCATTAGGACTTGTTATAAATGGTGAAGGTTGAGCAACACCTTGAATTCCGTCACGAGCATTTGCTACTTTTTCATATAACAATATAGTACAAACTAACAAAACAGCAAGAACTAGTATTCTAGTGTTTTTTCTTTTCATTTAATACCTCCTTATTTACTTTTTTTCACTAAAATTATTCCTACAGAAATAACTATAATATATCCTATCAAACTTTGCAAGTCTGGTAACTCGTTGAAAAATATAAAACCTAAAATTCCAGAAAATAGCACCTGCGAATAATCAAAAACAGATATATTTTTCGCCGCTGCATATTTATATGCAAAAGTTACACCATACTGTCCTATTGTTGCTGATGCTCCAGCTAATAACAACATTGAGAATTGATATATCGTCATATCTCTATAATCAAAAATAAGATATGGCAACAACATAAAGGTAGATAAAGTTGAGAAGAAAAAAATTATAAATTCACCTGAAACATTATGTGTTCCTAGATATCTAACACAAGTGTAAGCTACACCAGAACAAAAAGCTCCTAGAAGGGCAGCCAACGCCCCCATACTAATAAAACCATCACCTGTAGGTCTTACGATAAATCCTACACCTATAAAAGCAATAATTATAGATATTAACTGAAATACTGTCATTTTTTCTTTAAAGAAAATAAACGACAATATTAAAATTACAAACGGTGATAACTTTTGTATTATAGTTGAATCTGCTAGACTTATATGAGTTATTGCATAAAAATTAAAAACCAATCCTATTGTTCCAAAAACACTACGTGAAATTAACACACTCCATTCAATATTATCTTTTGGCAGATTGATAACCTTCCAATGCTTTATTAAGGGAATTGATGAGATTCCAACTGCAATAATATTTCTGAAAAAACCTTTTTGCATAGATGGAAGATCCCCAGCCAATTTTATAAATAGAGACATAAGAGAGAAACCAAATCCTGCTACTATTATGCAAAATATTCCCATTAAAATGTTATTTTTTTTATCCATTCTTAAACTCCAATATACTTAATATTTGTTTAATTGTTTGTTCAATGTTATCTTTAGTTACACTCTTATTCATAGCCTTTTCTAACGATAGAAATTCTCTTTGAATTGAAAATGAAGCATCTACTAATCCTTTATCTTCACTACTTAAATCCTTCAGTTCTTCATCAAGAATACTACCTGCTAAGAAAATAACTTTTTTATTAGATTTCTTCGCTATTCTAGCTATTTCTATTGGTGCTTTTCCCATATAACTTTGCTTATCTAGTTTTCCTTCTCCAGTAATTACTATATCTATACCTTGAATTATTTTCTCTAAATCTAAATAATTAATCATGAAACTTGAGCCAGATTGTATAGTAGAATCTAGGAAAGATAAAAATGCATATCCTAATCCCCCTGCAGCTCCACTACCAGGAAAAGATGAATAGTCTTTTCCTACAACAACTGAGACTTTTTCTGAAAACTTTTCAACATAAGTATCAACAATAGAAAAATCATCTTCCTTTAATCCTTTTTGTTTTGAATAAATATATGTAGCGCCATCTTTACCATACAAAGGACTATTAACATCACTAATAATTGTAAATTTAGCCTTAGAAAGTTTCTGAATCTTATTATCTAAATTTATATTCTCTATCTTGCTTAAATCAGATATTCCATGACTACAAATTTCACCACTTACACTCGTAAACTTAATACCTAATTCACTAAGCATCCCAATACCACAATCATTAGTTGCACTACCACCTAAACCAATAATAAAACTTTCAATATTCTCATCTAATAAATGAGAAATCAATTTACCTAGCCCAACAGTAGATGTCTTATACGGATCTTTTTGATCTTCAGAGAGTTGTTTTAAACCTATAACCTCAGCAACTTCAATTACAGCTTCCTTAGTAATATAATTTAATAAATAGTTCACCGTGTGTTCTTCAAGAGCTGCATTTAAAGTTCTAAATTGTTTTCTTTCAAAATTTTTAAATAAACCTAAAAAACCATCACCACCATCAGCTACTACCTCCATAGTCACTTCATGATTATAAATAGATTTATTTATTTTATTTAAAATTATTTCTCCTATTTCATATGAAGATAATGAACCCTTAAATTCATTAACTGCTACTAAAAATTTCATAAAATATCAACTCCCCTTGTAAATCTGTTATATTTATTTAGTTAATTTTATCATTAAATCGCTTTAAATTAAAGTTCAAATAATGAAAATAAAAAATAAAAACATTTTCATTGATAAAATTTACACAAATACTTTAAATTTGCTTTTATTTTTAGTATAATAATTATGTAAAGTATTTTTACTTTATATTTAGGGTTAAAAATAGAACTCACTTTTTTGATTATATCAAAAAATATACAGTGTTAATTTGTCAACTGTAGAAGCAAACTACTTTTAGTTTTACAATTATAAGTAATCCTCATGTTTGTGCCAGTAAGCTACAGTAAACATTTTAAATATATTAGTTCTACGAGTTTCTAATCCCCTAAATTTAGACTAATATAATAACTGTAAAAAACCACGAAGTTTACCCCTAAACTTTCGTGGTTTTCAATATATTATTTAATTAAGATTATAAATTATATTAAAAAATCTTTTATAAAGACAACTCTAACCTTTATAAAAGATTTAATTAGTTTATTATGCAAAACACAATTAAAATTGTATATTAATATTTATATTTAAGTTACTATTTTAAACTATTTATCTCGTTTTAATAAATAATCTGCAAAATCTATTAATAAACTATTATTTAGTTGTTTTGCTATATTAATGGCATTATCTGTATGTTTTTGAAGTAATTCTTCACATTCTTCAATACCATAGAAGCTAAGATATGTAATCATATCCTCATCACTTGGCAATTTCCCAATTTTATCAAAATCACCATAATAATCAAGTATATCATCTTTAATTTGGTAAGCTATACCTAACTGTCTACCAAATTCTTTAACGTTCTCATAATCTACAACTCTGTTTGCAACTAAACAAGCGAAATCCATCGGTAATTCTATTAAACGTCCTGTTTTCAAACTATGCATTTTTCTTAAATAGTCAGCATCGACATTGTAATTTTTTTGTTTTACATCATACACTTGACCTGCAATCATACCCATAGCACCTGAATAATTAGCAAACTGTTTAATTAATTTTACTTTCAAACTAGGTTCAACACTCGAATCACTAAGTACTTCAAAAGCCAAAGTAAGCATAGCATCACCAGTTAGGACAGCGAGATCTTGACCAAATACCTTATGATTTGTTAATTTACCCCAACGATAATTATCATTATCCATCTCTGGTAAGTCATCATGAACTAATGAATATGTATGCACTAATTCAATAGCAAGTGCAATATCAAAATACTTTGTATAATCTACTTCATAGTATTTTAATAAATATAAAAATGATAATGGCCTAATCTTCTTACCATCATTCACTAATGAATAAGTAATAGATTCTTTTAAAATATCAGGCATTTCTAATTTTTCAATATATTCTTTAGCAAAACTATTTAATTGATCCTTATTTTCTTCTATGAAGTTCTTAAAATTATTCATCTTCTTTGAAATCCTTAGTTAATTTAGCTACTTCTTTCTCTGCATTACTTATTAAATCATTGCAGTTTTTAATCAAATCGATTCCTTGTTTATATCGCTCTAATGAATCTTCTAGAGATAATTTTCCAGATTCTAATTCTGCAACAATTTTCTCAAGATTCATTAGACTTGTTTCAAAATTTTCTTTACCCATTTACTTAACTCCTTTATCGGATATATTATTAACTTTACAATCAAGACTTCCATCAGCTAATTGAACAGTTATATCATCCCCTACATTTACATTTGTAACAGATGTTATCTTTTCATTGTTTAAAAAAGCAACAGAATAACCTTTTTTCATAATATTTAGCGGAGAATTAGCTTCTAATCGATTAATCTCATTTGTGAAGTTTTCTTTGAATTTAGCTAAAAAATCAAAATTTAAAAATTTATCCGTTGAAATTGATAAACCATTTTTCTTATCCTTAACAAGAATTTGCAAGGATTTACTAAGTTCTCTTTCTAACAACTCAACAGTTCTTCTATACTCAGTAAATATTTTTGAATAGTTTTTATAGTATGGATTATTTTCACTATTACTTATTCTATTCTTATAATTTTGGAGAATATAATTTATAGTATTATTTAGTTTATCATAATTAAATGATATTCTATTTTTTATATCCTCAATATTTGGTGTTACTAATTCCGCAGCTGCAGTTGGTGTAGAAGCTCTTCTATCAGATACAAAATCTGCAAGCGTCGTATCAGTCTCATGTCCTATTCCTGTTACTATTGGTGTTTTACAGTTGAAAATCGCTCTAATTACTTCTTCAGTATTAAAACTCCAAAGGTCTTCTATAGATCCACCACCACGACCTAGTATAATTACATCATTAGAACCATCATCAGCTAGTTTAATATTTTTAACTATATCTTGAACAGAATTATCACCTTGTACTAAAGTAGAATAAATATTTATCTTTGCTATTGGAAAACGACGTTGAATTGTTCTAGTAATATCTTGAACAGCTGCTCCAGTTTTTGCTGTAACAACAGCTATTTTTTGTGCAAAACTTGGTATTTGTTTTTTATACTGAGGTAGAAAAAGTCCTTCTTTCTCTAATTTCTCCTTTAGTTCTAAAAACTTTTGATATAATTCACCGATTCTATCTTTTTTCATATCGGTAACTAGAAGGTTGTGCTCTCCACGAGGGAAGTAATAATTAATCTTTGACTTAATTAAAACTGTATCACCATCTTTAAAATCCTTCGATTTTGCTCCGAACCAAACTGCATTTATTCTAGTATTTTCATCTTTTATTGAAAAATATATATTATTGTTATTGTGAAGTTTAAAATTAGAAATTTCACCTTTTATATATATTTCACCTAAGTAAGGATCTAATAAAAACTTTCTCTCAATATATTTATTTAATGCTGTAACGGTTAGATATGTTCTTTCTTCCATCTAACTTTACCTCTTATTTTGTCGAGTTTTCTACAATTCCTTTTAGTACTCCATTGATAAATTTATAACTTTCATCTTTTTCACTATATTTTTTTGAAAGTTCAACTGCTTCATTGATAGAAACCTTGTAAGGAATATCACTATAAAGAATCTCATAAGCTGCAATACGTAATATTTGTCTATCCATTTTTGATAAACGTTCTAATTTCCAGTCTTTTAAATTATTAGAAATTACCTCATCAATTTCATCTTTCTTTTCAATAATCTCAGTTAATGTCTTATTTACATAAATACTTGTAGAAATTTCTTCTTGTTCTAAGTCTAACAGTTCAATAAAATCTAGTTCAGTATTTTCTACCTGGAATAAAATTTTAAAAACCGCTTCTCTAAGTTCATGTCTGCTCTTCATTTATATCTCCTAAATTAAAAATCAATTCCAATTATATTAACATTTACAGTTTTAGTATTAATCTCTGTCATATTAAATATTGAATTTCTTACATTTTCTTGAATTTTTCTTGCTGTTTTAGCTACAGAGAATCCTGATTTTAAATTACAATATACATCGATAACTAATTCACTTCCAGCAAATTCTAATTCTACTCCACGAGAGTAAACTTTTTTTCCTAATAATTTTGAAACACCTTCTACTTCAGTTGCTGCAATGTTTGCAATAACTTCTAATGCATTCGGGTTGATTTCTACTTTTCCTAATTTTTTAGTTTCCATTTTCATTTCCTCCGAAATTATATTTAATACTAGTACAATCCAATATTAAATTATTATTTGTCCATAATAATCCTATTAATTATACCATATTTTCAGGAAAAAAGGGAGAGATTACCTTAAAATAGTTAATCCTTAAAACTATTTTTTGGGCAATCTCTTCCCTATTATCATTCAGAAAATATATTAGATACTAGCTAATAATTCTTCGAATGCTTTATCGATATTATCTTTGTTTTTTGCTCCTGCTTGAGCCATATCTGGACGTCCACCACCACGTCCATCACATACTGTAGCAAGAATATTTACTAATTTTCCTGCATTGTATTTATCAGTGATAGCTTTATCTACAGCTACTACAAAGTTTACTTTATCTTCATTTACTGAAGCAAATGCGATAACATAATTTTCTAATTTAGACTTAGCATTATCAACAAGTTGTTTTAAGTGATTCATGTTTTCTGATTCAACTACGCTTGTCAGTACATTTACACCATTTACTTCTTTAATATTATTTACTAAGTTGTTTAATTCAGCATTAGCGATTTTTTGTTGTAAGCTTTCTTTTTCTTTAGCTAGTTTCTTAATTTCTGATTGTAATCCAGAAACTTTTTCTACTACATTAGAAGCATTAGCTTTTGTTAATTTTTCAACAGAACGAAGTGTTTCTTCTTGTTCTCTTAAATACTCGTATGCTGCTTTTCCTGTTAAAGCTTCAATTCTACGTACACCTGCAGCTACACCTGATTCAGAAACAATTTTGAAGATTCCTACTTCAGCACTGTTAGCATTGTGAGTACCACCACATAATTCAATAGAATAATCTCCGATAGAAACTACACGAACTACATCTCCGTATTTTTCACCGAATAGTGCTTGTGCTCCAAGTTTTCTTGCTTCGGCTATTGGCATTTCTTCAGTTTTAATTTCTAATGCATTCCAAATTTGCTTGTTAACTTCTTTCTCAACTTTTTCAATTTCTTCTTTAGTTAGTGGAGCGAAGTGAGTAATATCAAATCTTAGTTTTTCATCAGTTACTAATGATCCTGCTTGTTTAATATGAGAACCAACTTCATGACGAAGCGCTTCGTTTAATAAGTGAGTTGCAGTATGGTTTTTCTCAATATTTAATCTATAAGCTCTATCTACTTCTAGTTTATATTCTTTACCAACTACTAATTCCCCTTCTAGTACTTTTACTAAGTGAATGTGGCGTTTATCTGGAAGTTTCTTAACATCTATTACTTCTGCTTTGAATCCTTCTGCTAATACTAAACCTCTATCAGCTATTTGACCACCACTTTCTGCATAGAATGGAGTTTTATCGAATACTACTTTTACGTTCTCTTCACCTTTATAGTTTTCTAATAAGTTATCTTCTTTATCAACTATAGCTAATAGTTTACCTTCATCTGTAAGTTTAGTATATCCAGTAAACTCACTGTCTCCTACTATTCTGTTGTATAGGTCAGATTGTACTTGCATTGAAGAATCTTCTTGACGAGATGAACGAGCACGTTCTTTTTGTTTTTCCATCTCTTCATTAAACCCGTCAATATCAACTGTTAATCCTAATTCTTCTGCATATTCTTCAGTTAATTCAATTGGGAATCCAAAAGTATCATAAAGTTTGAATGCATCTTTACCAGAAATTACTTTCGTTGTATCTTTAACTTCTTTAGCAATATTATTTAAGATTGCTTCACCTTCGTTTAATGTTTCGTGGAATCTATCTTCTTCTTTAAGAATTACATCTTTAACAAAGTTTGCACTCTCTTTAACATTTGGATAGTAGTCTTCCATAATTTCTGCAACAACATCTGTTAATTTGTACATAAATGAGTTATTTAAACCTAAAACTTTTGCATATCTAACTGCACGACGTAAAAGTCTTCTAAGTATGTATCCGCGTCCTTCATTTGATGGCAATGCTCCATCTGCGATAGCGAATACTACAGTTCTAATGTGGTCAGCGATAACTTTGAAAGCCACATCTTGGTCAGCATTTACACCATATTTAGCACCAGAAAGTTTTTCAATTTCTCTAATGATTGGAATAAATAGGTCTGTATCAAAGTTTGTTGGAACATCTTGTAATACAGATACAATTCTCTCTAATCCCATCCCTGTATCTATGTTTTTCGCAGGAAGTTCAGTATAGGTACCATCAGCATTGTGGTTATATTGACTAAATACTACGTTCCAAATCTCTAGATATCTATCATTTTCTCCACCTGGGTACATTTCCTCTTTTGGTGACCATGTATCAGCATCTTCTCCACGGTCATAGAAAATCTCAGTATTTGGTCCAGAAGGCCCTTCACCGATATCCCAGAAGTTACCTTCAATACGAATAATTCTTTCTTCAGGAAGCCCAATAACATTGTGCCATAAATCATATGCTTCTGTATCTTCAGGGTGAATTGTTACTGATAATTTTTCTTTTTCTAATCCTAACCATTTTTCAGAAGTTAAGAATTCCCACGCCCAAGGTACTGCTTCATTTTTGAAGTAGTCACCAATTGAGAAGTTACCTAACATCTCGAAGAATGTATGGTGACGCGCAGTTTTACCTACATTTTCAATATCATTAGTTCTAATTGATTTTTGTGAGTTAGTAATTCTTGGATTCTCAGGTATTTCTCTACCATCAAAGTATTTTTTTAGTGTTGCAACCCCTGAGTTAATCCATAATAATGTAGGATCATCAACTGGCACTAAAGATGCACTTGGTTCAATTTTGTGTCCTTTTTCTACGAAGAAATCTAAATACATTCTTCTAATTTGTGTTGATGTTAGTTGTTTCATTTATATTCTCCTTTCAAGCTAACAAATAAAATAAAAAAGTCCCTTGTGTAAATTTAATTACACAAGGGACGACTATAATCGTGTTACCACCCTAATTCGAGTACTTTGCACTCCTCATTAGTTTTTATAACGGCATGAATGCCGATGAAGCACTACATAGGTAGCATAAAAGTTATATTATGAATCCTTTTCACCACTAGATTCTCTCTTTTAAATAATATTACTAACTTTTAATTCCTAAACTTCATTTAATATTTAAGTTTATTATAAACAGTTAAATTACATTTGTCAATAGAAATTATTTAGAATTTCTCATTTCAAGTATTGCTTTTTTTTGCCACAGCTTCATATTTTGTTTAAGTGTGTCAAATCCGTACACAAAATTCAAAGTATCAAGGCTATTAATTTCTTTTTTATCATTGTCTTTTTTTTGTTTAAAATTTAATGTTGCATTAATTTTATTATCCTTGATAGATAGAACTTTTACTTCTAAAATTTCATCTTGTTTTATATAACTACTTATATCGAATATAAAACAATTTGTAATTTCAGAAATGTGTATTAAACCTACCATCTTATCTCTTGTTTCAATAAAAGCACCATATGGTTTAACTGCTGTTACTTTTACCTTTATAATATCGCCTGGGCGAATTTCTCTATAGCTCATTTTTAATTTTCTCTACAACTGCTTCAACTGTAAATCCATATTCTTCGATTACTTTATTCGCAGGTGCAGAAGCTCCAAATTTATCAATTCCAATAGCTAATCCATCTAAACCAACATATTTGTACCAAAGAGCACTATTACCCATTTCTAATGATACACGACGACGTACATTTAAAGGTAATAATTCTTCTTTATATTCTTTTGATTGTTCTTCAAATAATTCAACTGAAGGCATACTTACAACACGTACTTTTGAACCATCTTTTTCTAATTCACGTGCTACATCAATTGCTAATGCAACTTCAGATCCCGTAGCGATTAAAATAGTATCGAATTCTTCTGCTGTTTCATAAACAACATAAGCACCTTTAGCAACTTTTTCAAATGAAGAATTTTCTAAAATTGGTAAGTTTTGACGTGTTAATACAATTGATGTTGGTTTATTATTTGTTTTTTGTGATAGATACCAAGCAGCTTGTGCTTCTGTCGCATCAGCAGGTCTAAACACATATGTATTTGGAATAGTTCTTAATGATGCTAAATGTTCAATTGGTTCGTGTGTTGGACCATCCTCACCTACTGCAATACTATCATGTGTAAATACGTAAGTTACAGGTAAGTTTTGTAATGCTGATAATCTTAATGCCGCTTTTAGGTAGTCAGAAAATACGAAGAATGTACCACCGAATACGCGTACACCCCCGTGTAATGTTAACCCATTAAGTACAGTAGCCATAGCAAATTCACGAACACCAAATTGTACATTACGTTCTGTTCTGTGTTCATCATCTTGTAATCCATCACCTTTAATGAATGTCATATTAGAGTGTGAAAGGTCAGCTGATCCTCCGAAGAATGTTGGTAATACAGCTGCAACACTATTGATTGCATCTTGAGATGAATTACGAGTTGCTTGAGCTTCTCCTACATTTTTGAAGCTGAAGCTTTCTTTTGATAAGTGTTTAATATCTTCACGAGTAAGTGCTTCTTCTAACTCTTTTGCTAATTCAGGGAATTTTACTTTATAATCTGCATATAATTTTTCCCATTTTGCATATTCGTTTTCACCACGTTCTGCAACATTAACTTTGAAGTCAGCATATACGTCAGCAGGAATATCGAATGGTTCATTTTCCCAACCGATTTCTTTTCTGAATAATGCTGTTTCTTCATCACCTAATGGTGCACCATGAACTCCATTTGTTCCTTGTCTATTAGGTGAACCAGCTCCGATAATTGTTTTTACTTCGATTAACGTAGGTTTATCAGATTTTTTAGCTTGTTCAATTGCTGCGCTAACCGTGTCTACATTTGCACCGTCTTCTACAAGGATAGTGTTCCATCCGTATGCTTCATATCTGGCACGAACATTTTCAGAGAATGCATCTTTAGTTTCTCCATCTAGACAGATATCATTTGAATCATATAATACTACAAGTTTATTTAATTTTTGTACTGCTGCAAAGCTTGATGCTTCTGAAGCTACACCTTCCATGATATCTCCATCACCACAGATTACATATGTGTAATGATCAAATAAGTCATAACCTTCTTTGTTGTACTTAGCAGCTAAATATCTTTCTGCTAAAGCCATACCTACTGCTGTAGAGATACCTTGTCCTAGTGGACCTGTTGTTGCATCAATACCTTTAGTGTGTCCAAACTCTGGGTGACCAGGAGTTTTAGAACCCCATTGACGGAAGTTTTTAACTTCTTCTAAAGATACATCTTCAAATCCTGAAAGATGTAATAATGAATATAGTAACATTGATCCATGTCCTGCTGATAATACGAATCTATCTCTATTAATCCAGTCAGTTTTCTTTGGATTTACTCTAAGGTGTTTTGTAAATAATGAGTAAGCCATTGGTGCTGCTCCCATTACTACACCAGGGTGTCCTGATTTTGCTTTGTTAATCGCATCAACACCCAATACTTTTATCGCGTTTACTGATTTTTGTGACATAAACTGTCCTCCTAAATTATAGCTCTATTCTACCTGAAATAGCCCTTGATAAAGTAACTTCATCAACATACTCAATATCACTTCCAAAGGAAATACCTTGAGCTATTCTGGTAACTCTTATATCTGTATTTTTTAAATATCTTGAAATAAAACTTGCTGTCCCCTCACCTTCTGGAGATGAGTTAGTTGCTAGTATTATTTCTTTTACTGTTTCATCTTGTGCTCTTTCAAAAAGAGACTTTATATTAATATCAAGTGGACCTATTCCATCCATAGGTGAAATTAAACCATCAAGTACATGATATACACCTCTATATTGTTGCATATTCTCCATTGCTACTAAATCATTATCATTAGCAACAACACAAATCATCGATTTGTCTCTACCTGCATCAGAGCAAATATCACACACATGATCTTCACTAAGACGTCCACATACTTCACAATTAGTTAGCTTTTCTTTTAAATGTACTAAACTATCCGCAAAGTTTTTTATATCATCATCATGCATTTTCAAAGTATGAAATGCTAATCTTACTGCAGTTTTCTTTCCTATACCAGGTAACAATGAATAACTGTCTATTAAATCTAAAATCGGTTTAGGATATTGCATCTTATAGTCCTGGGATGTTTAATCCATTTGTAAATTTACCTAATGTTTCCTCTTTTAATTGAGTAGATTTTTCTAGTGCATCATTTACTGCAGTTAAAATCATATCTTGAAGCATTTCAATATCTTCTGGATCAACTACTTCTTCTTTAATTTTAATATCTAATATTTTTCCATCACCATTAGCTATTGCTGTTACCATACCACCTGATACAGTTCCTTCAACAGTTTGGTCTTTTAATCCTTCTTGGGCTGCTAACATGTCCTTTTGCATTTTTTGCATTTTTCTCATCATTTGTTGCATATTTCCCATTCCACGCATAATATTTCCTCCTAATGTCAATTTATATTATAATTCTATTTAAATTTTTACTACTTGTCAATAATTTGGAATTTTTTTCAAGTTATTTCAATTATTTTCAAGTATCTTTTCAAATGTTAGTTTTCTATTATTATATCCCCAAATAACTCATCAATTTTAGTTATCGTCTTTTCTTCAACTTCTTCAATCAAATTGCTTTCTACAACCGGATTTGCAAGTTCATCTTTAAGAACAGTATACTGATGATCTTGAATTGTATAAATCGAGTAATCTACTCCAATAAATCTCTTGAATAGACTTTCCAAATATTTTTTATATTTAGAATTTGGAGCCATTTTTACCATATTATCTACTTCACTAAAAACTAATAATCCTCCTTCTTTAGAAGAAGCTACTAATTGACAAGAGCTAAATAATTCTCTCATAGTTACTACTTCTGGATTATTTGAATTCAAGCTTTCATTAATTATCTTATTAAAAACATTTGCTGCATAATTGGTAAAATTCTCACTTGAAGTCTTCATAAGTTCGATAATCTTATTCTTATCTTTTATAATCACTTCTTTAATCTCTTCTTTTGGAGCACCTTGCCAACTAGTAGTATCTACCTCTTTATCACTGTTATTTTTAATATATTCTTGCGATGATTTACTAATTGAATTTTCAGATAGACTATTTGTATTATTACTTAATTGATTTAATTTGTCTTCAAGCATCCTAATTCTATTTTCTAATTCAACTGGTCTAGAATTTGATACAGAATTATCAACACTATTTTGAACTGTAGTCTGATTAACAGTTTCTTCTTTCGAGCATATTTTTACAATGCAAATTTGCATATAACTCATATATTCTGTCGAAAATCTAATATACTGCTCCGTTTGTGATAAATATTCTATAATTTTATAAAAATAGTCAAATCCAACATTATTAACTTCTTCAGCTATTTTGTCAATATTATATACCGTATACGTTGTGTTATTTAAATTTTTATACACAACTACATCTCGTGTTACATTAATAAGATCATTAAGTAACAATTTAGTATCCTTAGCCTGGCTAACGAAATTATTATATGTTAATAAAGATTTTGTAACATCTCCTTGTAAAAGACTTCTATAAAATTCAAGAATATCATCTTCACTTATTGAAGAAGTAACTTCTAAAATGTGATCTAAAGTAATTTTTTCTGAATAGTTAGATACTTGATCTAGTATACTAATTGCATCCCTCAGTCCACCTTTAGCAAGAGTTGCAATTTTCTCTATAGCTGCATCTTCAATTACTATTCCTTCATTTTCTGAAATATACTTTAGTCTATCAATTAATTGTTCTTGTGAAAGATTTTTAAACTCAAACCTCTGACATCTTGATAAGATAGTCGCTGGTATTTTATGAATTTCAGTAGTAGCTAATATGAATATCACATGAGCAGGTGGTTCCTCTAGAGTTTTCAATAATGCATTAAATGCTGCTGTAGTTAGCATATGCACTTCATCAATGATATAAACTTTATATTTACCTTCTGTAGGCAAGAATTTAATAGCTTCTTTTATATCACGTACTTCATCTACACCATTATTACTTGCAGCATCAATTTCAATAATATCTACATTTTCTTTTTGATATTCTTCATTACCATTAACTTCATTTGCAAATATTTTTGCAATGGAAGTTTTACCTGTACCTCGAGATCCATAAAATAAATAGGCATGACTAATTTGATCTTTATCAATCGCATTTTTCAAGACAGAAACAATGTGATTTTGACCTACTATGTCAGTAAATGTTTGTGGTCTATATTTCCTATATAACGCTTGAAACATACAAACCTCCTAAATTATTTTAACTAATATATTATAACATAATTTTAAATTTACTTATAGTAAAAAAAGATATACTCAAAAGTAAAATTTAATAAAAAATCTACATTTTAAGTATATCCTTTTAACTATTATATTTTATTTTTCACCTATAATTTCAAAAAATTAGAATGGATTTTCTGTTAAGAACCATCTTCCATTAACTTTTATTACTTTTATGGTTTGACCACTACTACTACCAAAAAGAGAGCCTAAATCCACACCTTTTACTTTTAGAGAAACTTTTGCTGTTCTATCATCTATCATTTTTGTTTCTCCAACTTCAACTAGACCTACAAGTCCTTTTGCCATAGTTAATTTCTGTTTATCATCTTCACTCAAGTTTCTTAGTTCAGAAATTGCTTTTTGTCTAGATTCTACACTTTCAAAATGAACATAATCTATCATTTTTTCTAAATCGCCTGACTTAACAGAACTAATCCATCCTTCAACCGCACCTTTTGGTGTAGATGCACCTGGTTTTCCACTTCCACTAAAAATAATTAAAGCGATAACTACTACAGCTGCAGCTATTGCAGCAATAATCCCAATAGTTTTATTATCTACTTTTCTTTTTCCATACATTGGGTTAAAGTTTTGGTTATTTGTTCTGAATTGTGGATTGAATTGATTAGGATTATTATAACCATTTTGATTATTAAACTGTCCATTATTCATATTCCCAAATTGAGGATTTTGTCCATTATAACTTTGTCCTCTAAATTGTGGATTATTCATGTTATTGAATTGAGGATTTTGACCGTTATAACCTTGTCCTCTAAACTGTTGATTATTCACATTATTATTTTGTAAATTTTGACTATTAGCATTTCCTCTATATTGTGCATTGTTCACATTATTATTTTGGGGGTTTTGTCCATTATTATATCCTCGGTATTGTTGATTATTTGCATTATTATGCGGTTGATTTTGACCATTTGGATATCCTTGAAATTGGGGATTATTCACATTATTTGCTTGTGGATTTTGATTTTGATAAGGATTCTGATTATTTACATTTCTATTTAAATTTTGTGGGTTCTGTCCATTATAACCATTTCCTTGATGTTGACTATTTTGTTGAGGATAGCCCTGATTTGGATGGTTATTTTGAGGTGTTCCGTTTGGACTTACATTTTGTCCTCTATTATTCATAATAACTTTCTCCTTTTTTATTAATTTTTGGAAGATAAAATATGGAATATTTTAAAATTTTATTAATAAATACAATTCTTCTCAATAATTTATTATACTAAAGCTTTACTCCTTTTGTCAATGATATAAAAAGTACCTAATAATAACAATAAAACAATTAAATAATAGCGTATGCAACTAAAAAAATTAAAAAGATTATCCGACTAGATAATCTCTTTATTAAACAGAATATTTCTTCTTTTTAAGATAAATTACTACCATAATTGATTTTTCTTTAAAAACCATCTTCCATTATGCTTTTCTACAGTTAAAAAACTTCTGCCATCATTTATTAAGTATTTTTTATCCAAATTGTCTTTTTTATTTATTTTCTTAAATCTAACTATAAACGTATTCAAATCAATCATTTTAACTTCTTCTATTTCATTATCATTAACGAAGGACTTTAACATATCTAACTTGTATTTTTCTTCTTTGGATATTTTCTTGAATTCTTGAGCGGATTCATCTTTATCTTTTTTATTGTCATAGTAGATATAATCAAACATTTTTTCAAATTCATTTTTTCTCACAGCTTTCATCCACCCTTTTACGAGTTCTTCAGGTGTAGCTCCACCTTCCCTATCAGTTAAAACAATTGAAAACACAATTATCAACACTAATATGATTACAGCTAATAACCTTTTATTTTTTGATTTATTATTTAATTGTCTCTTAAAACTACTATTTAAACCATAAGTCATATTTATTTATCCTTTATATAAACTTTATAGAGCATTGATTAATCTATATTTAATTTTATCTATATAAATTAAAATAAAATATTATATAATCCAACTACTAAGCAACAAACACCAGTTATTTGCAAAATTCTTCCAGTTCTTTTACTATCCTTTGTGTACTTTTCAATATTTTCTGATAACTTCGCTTCTTCATAACTTATGCTGATACCACTAATTAAATGAGCATTATCCCCTCTTAGAATATACTTGGCTATAATAAATAATACCCCTGCAATATAAAACATTATAAAAGCTATTGCATAATTTATATATTCACTAGGCAAAAGGATAGCAGAAAAAATTAGGATTTCACATGGTAACATCAACAGAATCGCTGTACTTGTTTTCATAGTTATGCCCCCCTTTTTGTACTTCACTTAGATATACTATAATTATACAATAATAAAACAACGATGGTCAAAACTTACAAAAATATAACTCTCCTTACTGATTTTTCTATCCAGTAAAGAGAGTCATATTCAATACGATAATCTCGTTTTATTTTCTATTATTAATCTTGAATTTTAAGAATAAATCATTGTAAAGTTGAAGCATTTTCGGATCTAAATCTTGATACACTTCTGCTCTGTCTC
Source organism: Gemella sp. 27098_8_155 (assembly GCF_041433725.1). NCBI lineage: Bacteria > Bacillati > Bacillota > Bacilli > Caryophanales > Gemellaceae > Gemella > Gemella sp. 27098_8_155. Next base: position 58,373 of record NZ_JAPWCA010000001.1, on the reverse strand, counting down.
CAAAACTTTCTAAATCAGGATAAAATTGTTCATCACTTGTAGTTTCTTCTGGGAGTAACTCTTTAGCCTTAGTATTCGGTGTAGCATATCCAATAAACTCAGAGTTTTTCGCTGCATTTTCCGGTTTTAACATAAAGTTAATAAATTTATATGCCGCTTCTTCGTTTTTAGAAGTTTTTGGAATTACAATGTTATCAAACCATAGATTCGTTCCTTCTTTCGGTAAGGCATATACCATATTTTCGTTCTCACCCATGATAGCTTTAGCATCACCTGAGAACACTACAGAAACCCATGCTTCATTGTTAATCATAAGCATCTTTTTCTCATCTGAGTTTATAGCTTTGATATTTGGATGAAGTAACTCTAATTTTCTTTCTGCTAGGTTTAGGTTTACCTCATTAGTATCATTTACAGAATTTCCTTCTGACTGAAGAGCAATTCCCATCATTTCACGTGCACCATCAATTAATAATATATTATTTTCTAAACGTGCATCCCAAAGGTCATTCCATTTTTCAAATTTAAGATCTTCAGGAACTTTAGTTTTATCATAAAGTATTCCTAGTGTTCCCCAGAAATAAGGAATTGAATATTCATTTTTCGGATCAAAACTTTTATCTCTAAATTGTTCATCAATATTATCAAATCCTTCAATTTTACTGTGATCTAATTTTTTTAGTAAATTTAACTTTTTCATCTTCTTAATCATATAGTCAGATGGTATTACTATGTCATATGGTGTAGATCCTGACTGAATCTTTGTAAGCATAGCTTCATTAGAGTCAAATGTCTCATATACTACTGAAATTCCAGTTTCTTCTTCAAACTTCTTAATTAAATCTGGATCAATATATTCTCCCCAGTTGAAAATTGTTAAAGTTTGTTTATCCCCACTATTCGAACTATCTATAAAATTACGACTATATAAAAGTCCTAAACAGATAACTAATATTGAAATTGCTGAAATAAGTAACTTTTTCATATTATCTTACCTCCCTTTTTAATTTACTAGTATTGATTACATAATAAATTAATACCGCTACAACAACAAAGATAGTTAAAACTGTAGATAAAGCATTAATCTGTAAGTTAATTCCTTGGCGTGCCATTGAGTATATTTCAACAGAAAGTGTTTGGAATCCATTACCTGTAACAAAGAACGTCACAGCGAAATCATCTAATGAATAAGTTAATCCCATGAAGAATCCTGCCCAAATCCCTGGTGTAATATAAGGTATTACAATCTTACTTAATACTTGAGGATAAGTCGCCCCAAGGTCTATTGCTGCATCAATCATACTTCTTGGCATCTCATATAATTTAGGTAATACCATTAATACAACGATTGGAATACTAAATGCAATATGAGATAATAATACAGACCAAAAACCTTGAATAGTATCTAAGCCTGTATACTTAGAAATAAATGTAAACATTAATAAGAATGAACATCCGATAATAACGTCAGGACTTACAATCAGAATATTATTACCAACTAGGAATGAATTTTTCTGTTTATTAGATTTTAAAGAATATATCCCTAGAGCACCTAACGTTCCAAAGATTGCTGAAAATAGTCCACACAATAATGCAACTACCACTGTGTTAATTACAATAACCATCATTCGCGTATTTTCAAATAAATCTACATAATGTTTCCAAGAAAAACCTTCGAAATCAATCATTGTCTTACCTGAGTTAAACGAGTAATATGCTAGGTAAATTAGAGGTATATATAATATTGCAAAGATAACCCCTAAATATATTTTTGAAGTTAATTTCATTATTTTCTACCTCCAAAATTAGTTTTGTCTTTAGTATTTGTAAGAACCATTATAATTCCCATTACCACTATCAAGAATACTGCGATTGTTGAACCTACTCCCCAGTTTTGAGTAACTAAGAAATGTTCTTCAATAGCTGTACCTAAATTTATTATTTTATTTCCTGCTACTAAACGAGTAATCATGAATAATGATAGAGCTGGAATAAATGTTACCTGAATACCAGTTTTCACCCCATTAATACTAAGTGGTAAAATAATTTTCATAAATGTAGTTTTAAAATCTGCTCCTAGGTCATAAGATGCTTCGATTAAATTCTTGTTCATTCCAGATACCGAATTATATATTGGTAATAGCATAAAAGGTAAGAAAATGTAACTAGATACAAAAATAAAACTAAATGAATTAAATAGTAAACTCTGACTACCGATACCTATGTATTCTAAGAAACTATTAATTGTTCCATATTCTCCAAATAAACCTAAGAACGCATAAGTTTTTAATAAGATATTAATCCATGTTGGTAAAATTATCAGTAAAAGTAATAGTTCTTTATGCTTACTTTTATTAATAGCAAACGCTAATGGATAACTAATTACCAAACATATCAATGTAATTAAGAAAGCATACCAAAAACTGTAAAGTGTCATAAGTACATATGTGCTACTAAAGAATATTTTATAGTTAGCTAATGTGAAGTTTCCATCTATATCTCTAAATGAATGATAGACGATAAGTATAATTGGAAATACTACAAAAAGTAACATCCACATTACATATGGAATCATAAAAAATGAACGAGTTTTTTTATTAAACATTTTTACTCCTCCTCTTCATATGATTCAAGACGAGCATCGAACTCTTCTTCTGTTTCTCCAGGTACCATGATATGAATTGCTTCAGGATCAAAGTTTAAGCTTACGGCAGCCCCCGGTTTTGCTTCTTTTGTTGAATGAACAATCCACTCATTATATTGGTCATCTAAACAACAAATTTCATAGTGAACTCCTCTAAATAACTGAGTATCTACTACAACACTGATTTTACCTTTATCTGCACTTGTAATTTCTAAGTCCTCTGGACGAATAACTACTTCTACACGTTTATTTTTATCTAAACCAGCATCAACACATTCATATTGTTTACCATAGATTTCTACTAAATAGTCATCTAACATAACAGCATTAACAATATTAGATTCACCAATGAAATCAGCAACAAAACGGTTAACCGGTTCATCATAAATATCAGTAGGTGTCCCACTTTGTTCGATTTTACCGTGGTTCATTACAAAGATATAATCACTCATCGCTAAAGCTTCCTCTTGGTCGTGAGTTACATAGATAAATGTAATTCCCGTTTGTTGTTGAAGCTCACGAAGTTCATACTGCATCTCTTGACGTAATTTTAAGTCTAATGCTGATAAAGATTCATCAAGAAGAATAATTTCAGGTTCGTTAACGATAGCACGTGCAATAGCAACACGTTGTTTTTGTCCACCACTCATCTCAGTTAACTCACGATTTTCAAATCCAGCTAAGTTTACTTGTTTTAGAGCTTTCTTAACTTTTTTCTTTATAATTTCTTTCTTCTCATTTTTTATTTTAAGTCCAAATGCCACATTTTCAAAAACATTCATATGTGGGAATAAAGCATAATCCTGGAATACAGTATTTACGTGCCTTTTATTTGCTGGTAAATCATTTACTACCTTATCATCCAATAATACATCACCTGAAGTCGGACTTAAGAATCCTCCTATTAATTTTAGAATTGTACTTTTCCCACAACCACTAGGTCCTAGTAATGTATAAAATTTACCTTTCTCTATTTCTAAATCAATGTTTTTTAGTACATTATTATTACCAAAAGTCATTGATACATTTTTGAATTCAACAATATTTGCCATTTTTTTCTCCTTATAAATACGAATTAGTAGCTACTATTAATACTTCACATTCTTCATCAAATGGATTTGATAATCTATGTTCAGATGTAGCTAAAAAATAAAAACTTTCATTTGTTGAGGCTATAAATTCCTCATCTCCTAATTTTAATTTGCATTTCCCTTTTAGAACATAACATAATGTTTCAGATTCTGAAGGATCAAATGTTTTGTAACTAGAATTTTTCTCTAGTTTTAAAATTAAGGATTCCATTTCCTTTTCATTTGATTCAGGAACCAACCAAGTAAGTTCATATCCTTCATCCGTCTCCTCATAACTAGTTTGATCCTCTAAAGAATAATAAACTTTTTGGCTTGTACTTTCTTTATCAAAAAAGTCCTTAGGCGCACAACCTAATACTTGTAGTATATTAAAAAAAGTTTCCATCGATGGCGATGCTAGGTCACGTTCTACCTGAGATATATATCCTTTACTCAAGTCTGTACGTTCACCTAATTCTTCTTGGGTGAGGTTCTTTTGTATACGTAGTCTTTTTAATCTTTCACCTATAGAATACATAACTTCTCCTTACTATAACAAAAAATAAATATTTGTTTATCAATATCTAACTTTTCGTTATCTATGTTTATTATTATCTAACTTATTGTAATAATTGTTTACCATCAGTAAACTTATCGTTATTTAAGTTTATTATTAGTAAACACACTGTTTAGTATAATTAAATCACAAGTTATATATTACTATATTTTATAGTTAAAATCAAGTTGAAATTCCCTATTTTATAAAGTTTTTTTAAGTTAATTTTACAATACTATAATCTTCATTTTCCTTTCTTATATCATCAATTTAGTATATAATATTATTATTAAGAAAAGAAATTATACAAGGAGTCTCAATGAAATTCAATATAACAAAAACTTTCCCTACAGTAGAGAATTACTTAAGTCAATTTTTAAAAGTTTCAAAGAAAAATATCCATACTATAAGAATGAATAATCATCACAATAAAGATACAATTAAAATTAATTCAAATGAAGCGGAATTAAACTCACCATTAAAAGCGGGAGATATTTTAGAAGTTAACTTAGACTTAGTGACGTCGAAATATAGAGAAAATTCTACAGTATCTATATCTAAAGAATTTGAAGATGAATACTTATTAGTTGTTTCTAAACCATTCGGTATAAAAACACACCCGAATGATGTAGAATTAGAAGATAATACATTGGTAAACTATTTAATTTCCGACTATAACTACTTAGAACCTATCCATAGACTTGATACTGATACTTGTGGATTAGTAATATTAGCCAAAACACCATTAGTTAAAGCAAAACTAGATCAGATGCTTGAACAAAGACAAATTAAACGTTACTATTCTGCACTAATAAAAAATAATATTAAACCACAAACTATCAATTCAAATATAGGTAGAGATAGTAAAGAAAAAAATAAAATGGCTGTAACAAGAAATGGTAAAAATGCTATAACTAATATACTTGACTGTGTAAAAATAGACCAAAACAAGTTTTTAGTAACAGTATCATTAGAAACCGGTCGAACACATCAAATCCGTGTTCATTTAGCCTCTAATGGAGTTGCAATTATTGGTGATAAACTTTATTCTAAAGATGGATATAAATACGATAAAATGTATTTAGGAGCATTAAAAGTTGAATTTCCACACCCAGTTACAGAACATACAATAGAAATTAAATCTTCTTTAGAAAAAGAATTTTTGCTATAGAGTAACAAAAAACAGATGTGCTTTTTTTACACATCTGTTTAATTTTATTATTTTTTCATTTGTTTTTGAGCTTGTTTTTGAGCTTTTTGCATGTTGCTCATAACTTGGTTAATTTTTTTACGAGATGGTTTTTGTCCCATTTGACTCATCATACTCATAACCATATCTTCGTTGATTTGAGGATTTTTTTCCATGTAGTTCATGAAATTACGTCTTGCTAGGAAGAACCCTCCTACTACACCAGCAAGTAAACAAATTGCTCCAACTAAAATTGTAACTGCAGTTGCACTCATTGTTAATTTCCTTTCTTCTTAGGAGTTATATCTTCTCCGTTTTCATTAATTACTTTTGTATTATCTAATATGTTTCGCATATTAGCTTTAAAATTTTGTAAATATAGTTGTCTATATTTAGCTAGTTCTTCTGATTCCTCAGCTGTTAATTCACGCTCTTTTTTTGTAGCGTTTAATGTATTAATTTTATCAATAATTTCTTTCATTTCCATAATATTATACGCTCATTAACTCATCTTGTTTTTCTTTAGTAACTTTATCGATTTCAGCGACAAATTTATCTGTTACTTTTTGAATATCATCAGAATATCCTTTTAGATCATCTTCAGTAATTTGAGATGATTTTTCTAATTTTTTCATTGAATCCATAGCATCACGACGCACGTTACGTACTGCAACTTTAGCACCTTCTGATTCTTTACCTACTAATTTAGCAAGTTCTTTACGACGTTCTTCAGTTAATGCTGGGAATACAATACGAATAACTGTACCATCATTAGCTGGATTTAATCCTAAATCAGATGCTTGAATAGCTTTTTCGATATCTCCTAATAAAGTTTTTTCATATGGAGAAATAACAAGCATTTTTGGTTCTGGTACAGAAACACCTGCTACTTGGTTAATCGGAGTTGGTACACCATAGTAATCAACTGTTAATCTATCTAAAACAGCTGCACTAGCTTTACCAGCTCTAATTGATGCTAATTCACGACGTAAACTAGCGATGGCTTTTTCCATTCTTTCGTTTAAATTATTCATTATTTGTTCAGGCATAATTGTAAACTCCTAATATAAATTTTATTCAATAATTGTTCCTAAATTAGAATCAGAAACAACTTTAACAATGTTATCTGCTTCATCTATTGAAAAGACAATAATTGGCAGGTGGTTATCCATACAGAATGTAATTGCTGTAGAATCCATAATTGTTAACCCTTTGTTCATAATATCCATGTATGATAACTTATCATATTTTGTTGCTGTACTATCAAGTTTAGGATCAGCAGAGTAAACACCATCTACTCCATTTTTACCCATTAAGATAGCCTCTGCACCTATTTCTTTTGCACGTAAAGCTGCTGTTGTATCTGTAGAGAAGTATGGATTACCTATACCAGCTGCAAAGATAGCAACACGTCCTTTTTCTAGGTGTCTGATTGCACGTCTTCTGATGTAAGGCTCAGCCATTGCTTTCATTTCAACTGATGTTAACACACGTGTATCAACACCTTTTTGCTCTAATGAATCTTGTAGTGCTAATGAGTTCATAACTGTAGCTAACATTCCCATTGAGTCAGCTGTAGCACGTTCCATCCCTAGTTCTTCACCTGTTTTACCACGCCAGATATTTCCACCACCAACAACGATAGCGACTTCTACCCCTTGTTTTACTACTTCAACGATTTGAGAAGTTATTTTATTAACAACTTCAGAATCTATTCCAAACCCTTTTCCACCTGCTAGTGCTTCACCACTAAGTTTATATAAAACTCTTTTATATTTAGTAGCCATTTTTATCCTCCTAATATATTACAGACATTATTGTTTCTACTATGTCAACTTTTTAAAAAAGCACACACAAGAAGTGTGTGCTTAACCTCTTTTAATAGTATATATTAAATAGAGAATTATTATTTGCTAGCGTTAACTTGGCTCATTACTTCTTCAGCAAAGTTATCTTCTTTTTTCTCGATACCTTCACCAACTTCGTAACGTACGAATTTAGCAAGTTTTCCACCTTTTGATGCTACGAATTTTTCAACAGTGAAACTATCGTCTTTAACGAATTTTTGTTTAACAACTGTGATTTCTTCTAAGAATTTGTTAATTCTACCAACGATCATTTTTTCAACGATGTTAGCAGGTTTTCCTTCGTTTAATGCTTGCTCAGTTAATACTTTTTTCTCGTGCTCAAGTACATCAGCTGGTACTTCGCTTTCGTCTAAGTATTTAGGAGCTAAAGCAGCGATGTGCATTGCAACATCTTTAGCTGCTTCTTCATCTGTGCTTCCTTCAACAAGAGTAAGAACACCGATTCTTCCTCCCATGTGAGAGTATGCACCAAATGCATCAGCATCTGTTTTAGAAACAACTTCAAATCTTCTTAATGAAAGTTTTTCACCGATTGTAGCGATTCCTTCATTAATTACTGCTTCAACAGTTCCACCTTGAGCTTCAACTTGAAGAGCTTCTTCTAAAGTTTTTGGTTCAGCTGCTAAGATAGCTTCTGCAACATTTTTTACTAAAGCAACGAATTTTTCGTTTTTAGCAACGAAGTCAGTTTCTGAGTTAATTTCTAAGATAACAGCTTTGTTACCTTTAACTTCGATGTAAGCAAGACCTTCTGCAGCGATTCTATCAGCTTTTTTAGCTGCTTTAGCGATACCATTTTCTCTTAGGTAGTCGATTGCTGCTTCGATATCTCCATCAGTTTGAGTTAGTGCTTTTTTACAGTCCATCATACCAGCACCAGTACGTTCTCTTAATTCTTTTACCAAACTAGCTGTAATTTGTGCCATTTTGATTTGCCTCCGTTATTTTATTTTTATATTTTTTATTATTTATTATCTTTAGATTATTCTTCTGTTGCTTCTACTTCTTCTACGAAAGCTTCTTCAGTTTCTTCGATGTTTCCTTCATTGTAAGCTACAAAAGCGTCTGCCATTTTAGCTGTTAATAATTTAACCGCACGGATAGCGTCGTCGTTTGCAGGGATTACGTAATCAACGTCATCTGGATCACAGTTTGTATCTACGATACCTACTACAGGAATTCCTAATTTTTTAGCTTCAGCAATAGCGTTGTGCTCTTTCTTAGGATCTACTACGAAGATTGCATCTGGCATACCTTTCATTTCACGAATTCCACCTAGGAATTTGTTTAATTTATCGTATTCTTTTCTTAATTCGATAACTTCTTTTTTAGGTAATACTTCGAATACTCCATCAGCTTCCATTTTTTCAATTTCAGCGATTCTGTCAATACGTCCTTTAATAGTTTTGTAGTTAGTTAAAGTTCCACCTAACCAACGGTGATTGATGTAGTATTGACCACTTCTTTCAGCTTCTTCTTTAATAGCATCTTGTGCTTGTTTTTTAGTACCTACGAATAACATTTTTCCGCCTTGATCAGCAACTGATTTTACGAATTCGTATGCTTCATCAACTTTCTTAACTGTTTTTTGTAAGTCGATAATGTAGATACCGTTTCTTTCTGTGAAGATGTATTTGTCCATTTTAGGGTTCCATCTTCTTGTTTGGTGACCGAAGTGTACACCAGCTTCTAATAATTGTTTCATTGAAATAACTGCCATAGTTATTTTCCTCCTTGGTTTTTTCCTCCGACACTCTCTAAGCTTACTGCAAACATAAATGCACCGAGCAGCTACTCAAATGTCGTGTGTTATATTTTTGTTGGTTTTTACTCAACTTTATTAATTATATAGCATAAACAACCAAAAATCAAGTATTTTATTAGACTTTTTACTTATTAATACGATATTCAAAGTAGAGGATATCTAGTTAATAATTTTTATACTTTTATATAGTAAGAAAATATTATTTCATTCTTAATCAAAATAATTTCGTTTAATATCTTGATTTTTTCATTAAGTAGTATTATAATCTATTAGAACGTAATAATTACGAATAACGGAGGAATATTACAAATGAATAAATTTTTTAAACTAATTTCAATTGTTGCTGCATTCGCACTACTTTTAGTCGGATGTTCAAGCAAAACGAATTCTGGAGCTTCAAACTCTGGAAGTAAAACCAAAATTGTTACTTCAGTTAACTTTTATGCAGAAGTAGCTAAGAGTATTGCAGGAGATAAAGCAGAAGTTTCATCTATTATTACTTCAACTTCAGTTGATCCTCATGATTTCGAACCAACAGCTCAAGATGCTAAAGCTGTAGCCGATGCTAACATTGCTATTTTAAACGGTGGTGGTTATGATTCATGGTTTGAAAAACTTACTGCAAATAGTAAAGACATTAAAAAAATTGATGGCGCTAAACTACTAGGACTTAAAGATGGAGATAATGAACACATTTGGTATAATCCTGAAGTAATGAGTAAAGTTGCTGACGAACTTACTAAAGTATTATCAGAAAAAGATTCTTCTAATAAAGATTTCTACGAAAAAAATAGAGATAACTATAAAAAGGAACTTTCTAAAATTACTGATAAAATTAATTCATTAAAAGAAAAAGCAAATGGAAAATCAGTATTAACAACTGAACCTGTTTTTGAATATGCGGTAGATGCATTAGGATTCAAAACTAGTGAACAAGTTAAAAAATTAGCTCAAGCTACTGAAGAAGGTAACGATCCTGCTCCACAAGACTTAAAAGCTATTCAAGAGCAAATTAAATCTAAACAAATTTCATTAATCATAAACAACGTTCAAACTACAAATAAAACTATCGAAGGCTTAATTAGCTTAGCTGAACAAAATAAAGTACCAGTACTTAATGTAACTGAAACACAACCTGATGGTAAAACATACATTGAATGGATGTTAGATCAATATAATAAACTAGAAGAAATCCTAAATGGTGGTTCTGGTGAAAAAGCTTATCATGTTGAAGGTGCTGATGAAGGACACTCTCACGACCACGGTCACGAAGGTCATTCTCATGAAGGACACTCTCATGGAGATAAAGACAAAGATCATGACGACGATCACGAAAAAGAACATAAACATTAATAAGAAGATTAAAAATTAGTCTTCACATATTATAAATATGTAGTATAATATAAAGAAGAGATTCTAAATCGTATCTCTTCTTTTTTATATTCAAAATATAACAAATAAAAATTTAAATAATTTAGGAGATTTTATGACTGAACTTAATATAAAAAATCTCACTTATTCAATAGGAGATAAAACAATTTTAGACAACATTTCTTTTTCTGTATCTTCAGGAGATGTTGTCGCTGTTGTTGGGAAAAACGGTGTTGGTAAAACAACATTACTAAACAATATACTTGAAAAATTAAATAAAACTAATGAGATTACTCTTGTAGGAGAAAACCCAACTCTTGGTTATGTCCCTCAGTTTAGACAAATTGATGAAGAACTTCCATTATCAGCTAAAGACTTTGTATCATTACCAATTCAAAAAGGATTTCTTCCATGGCTTAGTAAAAAAGAAAAAGAAAGTATTAAAAATGCTTTATCTTTAACAAATTCTATTAAACTAGAAAATAAATCTATAGGTACTCTTTCAGGTGGTGAAAAACAACGTGTTTTCTTGGCTCAAGCACTAGTAAATAAACCTAACTTATTACTTCTTGATGAGTTCACATCTAACCTAGACAAAACTAGTGAAGTGGAATGTATGACTTTGGTTAAAGAAATTACAAAAAAAGAAAACATTATTACTCTTTGTATAACTCACGAGCTTTCACTTTTAGATGAGAAATATGTTGATAAAATACTATACCTAGAAAAAGGTTGCTTCAAATTTATCAGTATAGCAGACTATAACAAAGAGAAGAATACACTAAAACTTTGTAAACACTATGTAGGAGATAACAACCATGTTTAATTATGATTTTATGCAAAATGCCTTTATAGCTGGTACAATCGTTGCAATAATGGCAGGATATATAGGTGTGTTTGTGATGGCTAGAAATATGTCATTTATCTCTCATACTCTATCACATGTTGGTTTCGCAGGAGCGGCTTTTGCTGTTTTCTTAGGAATAAATCCAATATACGGATTACTAATCTTTACTATTACAATGTCATATCTTGTTGGTCATCTTAGCGTTAAAGCATTTAGACGAGAAGCTACAGTAAGTGTTATGTTAGGAATCTTTCTTGGACTAGGACTACTGTTCCTATCTTTAACACCGAAGAGCACTAGTTATGTTAATAATATTCTTTTCGGTAGTGTTGTTTCAATTACAAGAGATGATGTTAAATTAATTTTCACACTCGCATTAGCCGTAATTTTATTACTTTCTATTTTCTATAGAAAAATTAAATTTGATTCGTTTGATGCGATTGGAGCAAGAGCTTTAGGACTTAACGGAAAATTTATTTCAATATTTTTCTTAGTTCTATTATCTGTTGCTACTAGTATCACAGTACCAGTAGTAGGAGCATTATTAATGTTCGTACTATTAACGGTACCTGCTAGTGCAGCTAGGTATCTTACTAACAAAGTTGGACTAATGATTGTTATATCAGTTTCATTTGCTCTAATTGGAACATGGGCCGGGATTACACTTTCTTACTATACTTCCCTACCTACTACATTCTTCATTGCAACAATAGAAGCAATCTTCTACTTTGCTAGTTTAGGATATTATAATCTAAAAAGAAAATAATATAAAATCAACCACTGTTACTATCACATTTTATAGTCACAGTGGTTATTAATTATACATTTTTAAAAGTTTTATAACCTAAAAAATGCCCTGGTTTTATTTCTAAAACTAGGGCTTCTTCTTTATCTAGGTTTTACTGAATTTCTAATTCTTTCGTATGCACCTGGTTCAACTTTATCTAGAGAATTTCTAATAATTTCTAGAGTTTTGTTGTAACGATACTCTCTATAATATTGTTCAGCAACTGTTAATTGTTGGTGGAATTCAACATTATCTTTTCTGTATCTATTTGCATAACGAATTAGTTTTTCGATTAACTCGATATCAGTAAGAATATTATTAACTTCTGATGCATAGATATCAAGTGATTCTTCAGCTTCAGCAACTGCACGTTTTAATAAATCGATATTAATAGGTTCTTTTTTTAGCTCCTCTAATGCATATCTATAACTATCAGTTACATCTTTATATAAAACGATAAATCTATCACTGAATCCTGGAACACGTGAATTATCTAATTTACGTTTAATAACTTCTTTTTCTTGATTGATGAAGATAAGTTTTTCACGAGCGTGACCTTCTTCTTCACGAAGACTTGTTAGATATCTAGAGTAGTTCGTTTGATCTTCTTCGATTTTTTCTAATCCTTGACCTAATAGTTCTACTTTTTCTTTCAAGTCTTTATAGTTTAATTTTGGTTGATTATTTATATATACATCGATATCATGTTTAACATCAAGTAAATCACTAAGTTCATCATAATAGTTAGCGACCATTTCTTCATCTTTTTGATAGATTTGGTATCTATTTTTGATTTCTTGAATATTGTTATATAAAGCTTCATTTAGTTTATCTTGTAATTCAAGTTTATTAGTAATTTCTCTATAATTTTCCTCAATATATTTTTTATAATCAAGTTCTTTTTTTAGATCATTAGAAACTTCATCGATAACATCATAAATACCATCAAGAATGTTTTCTATTAAATCTATATCACCAGATTTAACTTTTTCACGTGCATCGCTAAGTTGCCATACACTACTTTCAATTTTACTTGAAATTTCTAGGTGATTAAGTTTAAATCCTTTTTTCTCCATTTCCTCAACTTTTAGTCTTAATGACTGAATTTGAGCTGGACAAGTTTTTTCAATTTCTTTTAACAAATCAGGTAAAACTTCCATTCTTTCTTTAAGATCATCTATTAATACTTTAACAGAATTAATTTTTTCTTGAGCTTCAAGGTATTTACCAGTTGATGTTAAGAGTTTGAAATCATCAAGCTGTGGTGCAATTTCTTTGATACTTTGTTCAAATTGTTCTGCTGCAGCCCCGTATTGATGACGTTTAGCTAATAGTTCTCTATTAAGCTCTTTGTACTCAACTACGATTTCTTCATATAGTTCTCTATTTCTAGGTTCAACTTCTGTCAATTCTTTAATTTCTCTTCTAATTCCAGCAATTCTATCTTTGATATTAGCAATTAATTCACCACTATTCATAATTACTTCATCAGCACGTTTGAAATTAAATTTATCAATATAAGTTTCTGCACTATAAAGATCTCTGTCAAGTTCTTCAATATCGATGCTTTGAATTTCGTACCATTCGCTTTCCCATTGAGAATAAAGTTTTTCAGCTTTACCAGCAATTTCTAGCGCTTTTACTTTTTTCAAATCATCAGATAGTGTTTCTCTCTCTAGCTCATCTTTCATAACTAAAAGAGGGTATAAATCTTGTTTCTTCCTATTTCTGAAGACGAATAGTGCTACTACTCCTCCAAGAACAAGGATACACACAAATAAAAATATATATGTCATATATCTTCCCCCTGAATGTTTTATTTAATTGTTTACGTTTATTAATACAATAACCTAACAAAATTATACCATTTTTATCACAAAAAACAAAGTGTTTCAGTAATTTTTTTAAATTTTTTTCAATTTTTCTTATTAAGAAAATTATTAAATACTTTTAGCATATTTTAAACATCTACTATTTTCCTTTAATAATCTTCATTTTTAAACAATATAAAAATTTTTATTATAGGTATACTATTCTTATCACTTTATTTTTTTTACCTATTATGCGAAAATATAATAAAGTCTTTAAAAGAGGTGTATTATGAATATAGTAGAAAATAAACAATTATTTATCGATCAAGCGACAGCATTAGTTTATGGAGAAGAAAATCTAGTAACTAATCTATCAAATCTATCAGCATTATATAAAGAATACTTACCTAATACTAACTGGGTTGGCTTTTACCTACTAGATGAAAAAAATAACAACTTAGTTTTAGGACCATTCCAAGGCAAGGTAGCATGTACTCGCATACCATTTAACAAAGGAGTTTGTGGACACTGCTTCACTACTCGCGAAACTATTTATGTCGAAGATGTTCACAAGTTTCCTGGACATATTGCTTGCGATAGTGCAACAAATAGTGAACTAGTTGTACCTATTATTCAAAATGATAAAGTAGTAGCATTACTAGATATTGATTCAATTGAGTTCAATAGATTCTCTAAAGAAGAAGTAGAAGCTTTTTCTGAAGTTACAAAACAAGTTTTTGAGAAAATTAATTTTTAAGATTAATATCAAAGGAGATATACCAAAGCAGTATATCTCCTTATTTTTTATTAGTCTATTATACCTTTGAATCTTAGGTAGTTTTCGTAGTCCATCTCTTTGTTAATTGCACCTTCAGGTGTTAATTCAATTACTCTATTCGCAATTGTTTGAATAAACTCATAGTCATGAGATGTAAAGAACACAGAACCTTTGAAAGCAATAATACCTTCATTGACAGCTGTAATAGATTCTAAGTCAAGGTGGTTTGTAGGTTCATCTAACAGAATAACGTTAGCTTTCGATAACATCATCTTAGATAACATACAACGCATTTTTTCTCCCCCTGATAATACGTGTGCACGTTTAAGTGCTTCTTCACCAGAGAATAACATTCTTCCTAAGAATGAACGTAAGTACGCTTCACTTTCCTCTTCAGGAGAAGCATATTGACGAAGCCATTCTACTAATGAGAGTTTTAATCCTTCAAAGTATTCAGAGTTATCTTTTGGCATATAACTTCTAGAAGTTGTAATACCCCATTTAACAGTACCACTATCTGGTTCCATTTCACCAGCAAGAATTTTTAGTAATGTAGTTTTAGCTACTTCATCCCCAAGTAAGATAACTTTATCATTAGGGTTCACAGTGAAACTTACATTACTTAACACTTCTTTACCTTCTACAGTTTTACTTACACCTTCAACGATAAGTAAGTCATTTCCGATTTCGCGATCTGGTGTAAAACGAACATATGGATAACGACGGCTACTTGGTTTAATATCGTCAAGAGTAATTTTATCAAGCATTTTCTTTCTACTTGTTGCTTGTTTAGATTTAGAAGCATTCGCAGAGAAACGAGCGATGAATTCTTGTAATTCTTTAATTTTTTCTTCTTTTTTCTTGTTGTTATCTTCTGCCATTCTTCTAGCAAGTTGGCTAGATTGATACCAGAAGTCATAGTTACCAACGTAAAGTTGGATTTTACCAAAGTCTAAATCACAAATGTGCGTACAGATATTATTTAAGAAGTGACGGTCGTGGCTGACTACGATAACAGTGTTCTCAAAGTTAATTAAGAACTCTTCTAACCATTTAATTGCACTAATATCAAGACCGTTGGTAGGCTCATCCAGTAGAAGTACATCTGGATTACCGAATAATGCTTGTGCTAAAAGAACTTTAACCTTAATAGCATTATCAAGCTCACCCATAAGCATATCATGGAACTCTACAGAAATACCTAATCCTTCAAGAAGTTGTGCTGCATCACTTTCTGCAGTCCATCCATCCATTTCAGCGAATTCACCTTCAAGTTCAGCTGCAATGATTCCATCTTCTTCTGTGAATGGATCTTTCATGTAAATTTCATTTTTACGGTTCATAACATCCCAAAGACGTTCATGTCCCATCATTACAACATCGATAACTCTATTTTCTTCATATGCGAAGTGGTTTTGACGAAGTACAGCAAGACGCTCACCTTTTCCTAAAGAAACGTGCCCTTGTTGTGAATCAATTTCACCAGATAATAATTTTAAAAATGTTGTTTTACCTGCTCCATTTGCTCCGATTAACCCGTAGCAGTTACCATTTGTAAATTTTATATTTACGTCTTCAAATAATTTTCTATCTGCAAAACGTAAACCTAAATTTGTTACTTGTAACATTCTTTTCTCCTTTAAATTCTATTTTGCTAAATACCTTGAATACGAATATATTATTCAAAGTTTTTTCACTTAATATAGTTGAAAATTATAAATACTCATATTCATAACCAATCAACTATACTGGGGCGACCCAGTAAATATAATTCTTATAAACTATATTTAACGAGTCGCTCCTTTATACTAATTATTATTCTTCGTCTTTTTCCTTTTTACTAACACTAGCTATTAAGCTTTCAATGTGTAACGCATATTCAGCTGTAGTGTCATATTGGAAAATTAGTTCTGGAAATTTTCTAATTTTAATTTTTTTAGCAACTTCACTTTTTACGAAACCTTTAATTTTTTTAAACGCTTCTTTTGTTTTTTCTTTTTCACGTTCTCCACCTAGTACAGTGTAGAAAACTTTTGCTTGAGAATAATCTCCTGTTAAAGCAACTTCTGTTACAGTAACAAATCCTAAATCATGATTCTTAACTTTTGTAGCTAATACATAAGTAATTTCTTTTTTAATTTGTTCTGCAAGTCTGTTAACTCTTAGTTCTGACATAAAGTTTGCCTCCTATTTCTTAACTTCTTCCATGATGTATACTTCGAAGACATCTCCTTCTTTAATATCATTGAAGTTTTCAACAGTCATACCACATTCATAACCACTTTGTACTTCTTTAACATCATCTTTAAATCTTCTTAATGTATCAATTTCTCCTTCGTAAATTACTACACTATCACGAATTACACGTACTTTACCATCACGTGATACTTTACCTTCAGTTACATAAGCACCAGCAATTGTACCAATTTTTGATACTTTGTATACTTGACGTACTTCTGCAAGTCCGATAACTTTTTCTACGAATTCTGGATCTAATAATCCTGTCATCGCAGCTTCAATTTCTTCAATAACTTTGTAGATAATGCTGTGTAGACGAATATCTACTTGCTCAGTTTGAGCCATTTGTTTAGCATTATTATCGGGACGTACGTTGAATCCAATAACTACAGCGTTTGATGCTACTGCTAATGTAATGTCAGATTCATTAATCGCACCAACACCTGTGTGGATGATACGCACGTTAACACCTTCAACATCAATCTTAGCTAATGACATTGCTAATGCTTCAACAGAACCTTGTACGTCTGCTTTAATGATAATGTTAAGGTCTTTCATTTCCCCTTGTTTCATTTGCTCGAATAATGTATCTAAAGATACAGCTGAGTTAGCTTGACGAGTAGTTTCAATATATTGTTGTTGACGTTTTTCACCGATTTGACGAGCTGTTTTTTCATCACCAAATACTACGAAACGATCTCCTGCATTAGGAACATCTTGTAAACCAGTAATCTCTACAGGAGTAGATGGTTTAGCAGTTTGGATATTTTTGCTACGGTCATTAATCATAGCACGAACACGTCCAAATGTATTACCAACAACAAGTGGATCTCCAACATTTAGGCTACCATTTTGTACTAGTAATGTAGCTACCGCTCCACGACCTTTATCAAGTTTCGCTTCGATAACTGTACCTAAAGCTAAACGATTTGGATTAGCTTTTAATTCTTGCATTTCAGTTACTAATAAGATATTTTCTAATAATTCATCAATACCTTCACCTTTAAGAGCTGATATTGGTACGAAGATTGTATCTCCACCCCACTCTTCTGAGATTAGTCCGTATTCTACTAATTCATTCATAACTCTATCTGGGTTGGCTTGAGGTTTATCCATTTTGTTTACCGCAACAATAATAGGTACATCAGCTGCTTTAGCGTGGTTAATAGCTTCAATAGTTTGAGGCATTACACCATCATCAGCTGCTACTACTAAGATTGTTACGTCCGTAATTTTAGCTCCACGTGCACGCATTGTTGTGAAGGCTGCGTGACCTGGTGTATCTAAGAAAGTAATCTTCTTATCTTTAGCACGTACTTGATAAGCCCCAATGTGTTGTGTGATACCACCTGCTTCACCAGCTGTAACACGTGAATTTCTGATAGTATCTAGTAATGTTGTTTTACCGTGGTCAACGTGTCCCATAATTGTAACGATCGGAGCTCGTTCTTTAAGATCTTTATCTGCATCTTCAACTTCGAAGTAAAGATCTAAGTCTTCCTTATTAATCTCAACTTCTTCTTGGATTTCTTTACCATAATCCATAGCGATTAACTCGATTTGCTCTAAAGTAAGAGACTGGTTAATATTCGCCATAATTTTTAGTTCCATAAATAATTTTTTAATAAGTTCAGTAGAACCTACATTTAGAACTTCAGATAGTTCCCCAACAGTCATTCCATCTTTAACTAAAATAGTATCTTCTGAGATAGTTTCTTCAGATGGTGCTTCGATAATAGCTGGTTGTTGTTTTTGAGATTTTTTAACTTTCTCTTTTTTTATTTTTTTCTTCTTATTCTTTTTACCTTCATTATTTGAAGATTGTTCATTTTCTGTAGTTTCTTCTTGTTTTTTGAAAACACTATCTAGCTTAGCTAACCCCTCTTCTGTTAACATTGACATGTGATTAGATACTTCAATATTAGCATCTTTTAAAACTGCAATAAGGTCTTTTGATTGTTTTCCTACTTCTTTAGCGTACTCATAAATTCTGACTTTTTTCATTACTGTTTTCCTCCTTCTTCTAATAATTGTTTGAATTTTTTTATAAATCCATCATCAGTTATTCCAACAGCTACACGATTATCTCTTCCAATCGCTACGCTTATATTTTCAATCGTTGAAAATTCGATACATTGAACATTGTAGAAATTAGCCTTGTCTGTTAATTTCTTTTTAGTATTCACACCGCAATCTTCAGCAATAACTAACAATTTGATTTTATTATTTTTTAAATTTTTTGTGATTAAATCTTCACCTGTAATAAGTTTACCTGCTCTTTGCATTAAACCTAATAAATTATATGCTTTTATCATTATTTTTGTGGAATTGACTTTCTATAAATTAATCTAATTACTTCGTTATAGATAGGTTCCATAACTTCTGGTGATGCAGAGAAAAATTTCTCTAACTGTTTCTTTTCTTGTGCAGCTTTAATAACTTCTAAATCTGAAACTACATATGCACCACGACCTACTTGTTTACCTGAAGGGTCAACAGAGATTTCTCCTTCTTTATTTTTAACGATTCGTAATAAATCTTTCTTCGGAAACATCTCATTTGTTAAAATACATTTTCTTGTTGGTATTTTTCTTTTCTTCACAGTCAACACCTCACTATTCAGCAGCTTTTATATCGATTTTCCAACCAGTTAATTTAGCAGCAAGTCGAACGTTTTGACCTTTTTTACCAATTGCTAGAGATAATTGATCATCTTTCACTTTAACATTAGCAATCTTTTCTTCTTCATCAATATTAATTTCTTCAACTTTTGCTGGTGCTAACGCGTTAGTAATGAATTTAACTGGATCAGCATCCCAAGTAATAATATCAATTTTTTCACCGTTTAGTTCTTCAACGATACGATTAACACGATCTCCTTTATTACCTACACATGCTCCTACAGGATCGATATTTTTATCTTCAGCATAAACAGCTAATTTAGTTCTTTCACCTGCTTCACGAGATACACTCTTAATCTCTACTGTTCCACTATAAATTTCAGGAACTTCAATCTCGAACAATCTTCTGATGAATTCAGGATGTGATCTAGAAGCTAAAACGTGTGGTTTGCTTCCGCGACTTGGGTTATCAACTTTAGCGATGTAAACTTTAATAGGAGTTTGAGGAATGTATGTTTCACCTTTAACTCTTTCATTTTCACCTAAAATAGCTTCAATTTTCCCAAGTTTAACATAAACATATCTTGAGTCAATTCTATCTACAGTCCCTGATAAAATCTCACCTTCATGTTCAATATATTCTTTATATAAAATTTCTTTTTCAGCTTCACGAAGTCTTTGTAATAAAGCTTGTTTAGCAGCTTGTGCACCAACACGACCAAAATCACTTGGTAAATCAACTACTTCATAAATATCACCAACTTCATATGCAGGATTAATTTTTAATGCATCTTCAAGTGCAAACTCAATTCTATCATCGTAAACTTCTTCAACAACATCTTTTCTTATAATAAATTTATAATCACCTGTTGCTCTGTTGAAATCTACTCTTACATTTTTTGCAGCATTGAAATTCTTTTTATAAGCTGATAATAAAGCTAACTCAATAGCTTCTACTAGAATATCTTCTGCAATTCCTTTTTCTTGTTCAATTAATTTAATAGCTTTAAGCAAATCCTTGCTCATCTTTCTTTCTCCTTTAATAATTAAAATTTAACAGCTAATCTAATTTTAGCGATTTTACTATAGTTAATCGTTGATTTTTTTACTCTTGCTTTATCTTTATATTCAACAGTAATTTCTTCACCCTCAACAGCTAGTATATCACCATAAAACTCTTTTTGATTATCAACCTTTTCATATGTTTTAATATAAACGTGTTTACCTACAGAATTAGTTACTTCTTCAAGATTTCTAAGATCTCTTTCAATACCGGGTGAAGAAACCTCTAGATAATATTTATCACTGATAAAATCTTCTTTATCTAGCTCTTCTGCTAACTTCTCACTTAATAATACACAATCATCAAGTGATAGGCCACCATCTTTATCGAAGTAAATACGTAAGAAGTACTCAGTTCCTTCTTTTACATATTCAACATCATAAAGAGAAAATTCCGTATTTTCTGTTTGTTTTGTTGCTATAGTTTTAACTTTTTCTACAATACTCATACAGCATACCTCTTTCTTAGTTTTTATTGCAATATAAAAGAGCGGAGAACCTTTCAAAATTCACCACCCTTTCGGTAATTTATTTCAATGTAAATACATTATATCATATGATTTTAAAAAAATCAAATGATAACTACATCTTAGTACGAATCACTTCAATTTTGTATCCATCTGGATCTTTAATGAAGTAGTAGCTTGGCGGGAATCCTGGAAGACCTTTAAGATCTGTTACATCGTATCCAGCCGCCTTGTGTTTTTCGTATAATGCTTCTAAGTCTTCAACAGAGATAGCAATGTGACCATATCCATCCCCTAGTTCATATGCACCGTGATCATAATTATAAGTTAATTCTAACTCATAATTTGATCCAGGTAATGTTAGATATACTAACGTGAACTTGTATTCAGGAAAGTCTCTTTCACGACTTACTTCAAAGTCAAATGCCTCAGTATAAAATTTAACTGATTCTTTTAAATCTGCTACACGGTAACAAGTATGTGCCATAGTTTGAACCATTTTATTCACCTCTTAAAATTTTTTATTATAAAATTGTCCATCCAATTGCAACTGCTCCTAATCCAAGGTGTGTAGAGATAACTGGACTTATTCCATCTATATCAACAGTTACATTCGAATAATTTTCCTCAACATATTTTTTAATTTCTTCAGCCTTGTCTAATGCGTCAACATGCAGAACACACACAGTGATGTGTTCTCCTTCATGTTGTTTATAATATTCATCAAATAATTCATACATTCTTGATACAACTTTTTTATATGTACGAATTTTTTGGAAAGGTACTATCACCTTATCATCAAAGTGTAGTAATGGTTTGACTTGAAGTAAACTTCCTACTACAGCTTGTGCTCCACTTAAACGTCCGCTACGTTGAAGGTGAGATAAATCATCTGCCATAAAATACGCATCAGACACTTTTTTCATCTCATTTAAAGCTGAAATGATTTCACTAGAAGTTTTACCTTCTTTAATTAGTTTTGCTGCCTTAATCGCATAATATCCTTCAGGTCTACAAGAAACTTCAGAATCGAAAGGATGTACATTTAATCCATCGATCATTAATCCAGCTACAGAATATGATGAATATGTTCCACTTATTCCACTTGATAGTGCAATAGCAATTACATCAGTATATCCTTCTTCTTTTAATTTTTCTAAGCAAGCTACAACTTCCCCAATAGCTGGTTGTGATGTTGTAGGGAAGCTATTGTTAGGATCTTTTAAGTATTCATGATATTTATCAAGTGGCATATCAATAACTTCTTTATATGAATTATTATCAATAATAAGATTTAAATAAACAGTACGAATATCTAGTTCTTTTTTCAAATCTTCTGATAAATATGCAGTTGAATCCATAATTATTGCAATCTTTTCCACATTCTATCCGACTACCTTAAAGATAGCTTTTCCTTTCTTAGAATTTTTCGATATTATAAAGTTCAAGCTCAACCTTAGTCTCTCTACCCATAAGTTCAATCATAACGTCAGCTTTATAATTATGTAGATCTAAGTTTACAACTTTACCTTCCATGTCTACGAACGGTCCAGAGATTACACGAACATAATCACCAACCTCAATATCAATATCAACAACATTTGATAATCCCATTTGTTGTAAAATAAAGTTAATTTCTTCTGGTAACAATGGACTTGGTTTTGAACCTCCACCATGAGATCCAACAAATCCAGTTACACCAGGAGTATTTCTAACAACAAACCAAGAATCATCAGTCATTACTAATTCAACAAGTACATAACCTGGGAATGTTTTTCTATTTACTTCTTTTTTCTTTCCAGTTGGAGTTAAGATAGTTTCTTTTTCTTCTGGAACAACGATTCTAAAAATCTTATCTTCCATTCCAAGAGACTCAACTCTTTTTTCAATATTATCTTTAACTTTGTTTTCATAACCAGAATAAGTATGAATTACATACCATTCTTTACTTACTGTATCACTCATAATAACCTCTCTTATCTACTGAAATGTCTAATTCCAGCAGTTATTCCTAAATCAACTACGTAGCTAAATAACATTAATATTCCAACTACAACAATAACAATCAATGTTTTTCTAACAAGTTCACTAAATGTTGGCCAGCTTACTTTATGCATTTCGGCAACAACATTTTTCAAAAATCTTATCATCTAATTACAAACCTCCCACATAAATTTCTTTACTATTCTACATTCTATAAATTATAACATAGTATAATATATAAGTCTATATATCAATAAAAACAATGCATTCTTATTCAATATATTATTGTATCATCATTTAATAAACATTTCAAATAAATATAATCTCAAAAAGTACTATATATTGTTGAAATTATTTAGCTAGTAAATCATAAGCGGCAGTTAATGTATTTCTCATTAACATTGTGATTGTTAAAGGTCCTACTCCTCCTGGAACAGGAGAAATATAAGCAACCTTATCAATAAATTCATCTAGATTTACATCTCCAACCAACTTACTATCTTTATAGTTATTTCCTACATCGATAATAGTACATGTTGGTTTTACCTTTTCTTTTCCACTTAAGAAATGCGCAACTCCAACACAGCTAACAATAATGTCAGCTTGTTCAATTAAAGTTTCTAAATCTTTAGTTCTAGAGTGAGCTGTTATTACAGTTGCATTATTTTGTAAAAGTAAAGTTGAAATTGGTTTACCAACAATATTACTTCTACCTATTACTAATGCAAGTTTACCAGAGATTTCTTCTCCAGTAGATTTAATCATCTCTAGAATTCCAAGTGGAGTACATGGAATAAGTTTAGCTTCTCCAATCACTAACTTACCTACATTAATTGGATGAAATCCATCAACATCTTTATCCGGACTTACAGCATTTAATACTTTTTCAGCATCAATATGTTTTGGCAACGGTAACTGCACTAAAATACCATGAACTTTTTCATCGTTATTTAATTTTTCAATTTCTGTTAATAAATCATCAGTAGAAATTTCCTCAGGTAATTCTATTTTTATTGAATTAATATTATTTTCAATACAAGCTTTATGTTTAGAATTAACATAACTTCTTGACGCTTTATTATCTCCGACTAACACAACCGCAAGAGTTGGTTCAATCCCTTTTTCTCTTAAAGCAGTTGCTTCCTCTTTAATTTCTCCTCGCAATTTCTTTGCAAGTTCAGTCCCACTAATGATTTTTGTCATTCTTTGTTCCTCTTTTTATTTTTAATTTCGATTGATTTTCTGTTCCGTTTAATAATCTTTTTATATTCTTTTTATGCATATAAATTACAAATACACACATAACCATCATAACCCACTTATCAATACCAGCTTCAAAAAAGCCAAGATATCCGATAGCTGTTAAACTGATTAGAATACTTCCTAATGAAACATAACCAGTTAAAAATAGTGTTGAAAAGAATATAGCTAATAATAATAAACTTAACATTGGATATAGGAAGATAAACACGCCTGATCCAGTCGCAACAGCTTTCCCACCTTTGAAGTTCGCAAAGATAGGGAATACATGCCCTATCATTGCAAAAGCCCCAAATATTGATAAATAATCAACTCTACCAAGCATCAAAGTTGGAAGAAATGTCGCTACTATTCCCTTAGAAACATCACAGATAAAAACCGTTACTCCAGCCTTTTTACCAAGGCATCTGAAAGTATTTGTTGTACCTAAGTTTCCACTTCCTAATGTTCTAATATCAGTATTATAAAATACTTTTCCTACGATTAATGCAAATGGTATAGAACCAATTACATATGCTAAAATACAAAATAATATTATTTGTGTAATCATAGACTACCTACCTAATAATTGCTCCGTACACTGTAAGTGCAGCTAGTACTTTTTCATGAACCGCTGTCACTTCTTCATCTGTTAAAGTTTTTTGTTTATCGCTATAAGTAATAGTTAGGGCCAATGATTTTTTACCAGCCAATAATTCAGCACCAGCATATAAATCAAATAATTCTACATTCGTAATTAATTTACTATTAACTGATTCAATTACATTATAAATATTTTGATATTCATCTTTAACATCAACTAACATAGCTATATCACGTGTAATTTCAGGATATTTCGTTACTTCTTCGTATTTAGGTTTAACTTTACTTTCTGAAATTACCTCATCTAAATTAATTTCAAATACATAAGTAGTATTTAGACCAAGTTTATCAGCAACTTGTGGATGAACCTCTCCAATGAAACCAATACGTTTTTCTCCTAAGTATACTTCAGCAAAACGACCTGGGTGCATTCCTTCAAGAGTAGATTTTTTGTATGTAACTTTTTCTTCTAATCCTAAACGTTCAAATACAACTTCTAGGTATCCTTTAGCTGCGAAGAAATCTAGAGTACTGCTTTCTTTAAGCCATTTAGTTACTCTTTCTTCCCCAGTTAACGCAGCACTTAAATATAATGTTTCTTTAGGTTGAATATTGTCATCACCACTTCCGAAAAATACGCGACCAATTTCTAATAATTTAAGGTCTTTTTGTTTTCTAGCTACGTTGTATTGAACTGTATTTAATAATCCTGGAATTAAACTTTGACGTAATGTCGAGTGAGTTTCAGTCATAGGCATTAATAACCTAACTTTATTGTGATCTTCTAAAGTATACTGAGTAGCTTCTTCTTCAGATACTAATGAATAGTTGATAGTATCATTAAATCCTAAGCTAGCATATAGCCCTCGTAGATCACGCACCATTCTTTGAGAATAAGTTAATCCACCTTTAGTAGTTTTAGAGAATTTCGGTAATGTTGATGCTAAATTATCGTATCCGTAAATTCTAATAACTTCTTCTACTAAATCTTGTTTAATAGAGATATCAGGTCTTCTTGTCGGTACTTTAACAACTAAGTTTTCTCCTGTTACTTCTACTGTAAAGCTCAATCCTTCAAGAATTGCTACTAATTCTTCAGTTGATAATGTAATTCCCAGATAGTTATTTATATAAGAAGTTGAAATTTCTACAACTTTCTCTTCTTCTTTATTTACTACCCCAACAGAACTTTCAACTACAGCATTTGGACATAACTCTAAAATTAATTCTACTGCACGAGCAAGGGCTGCTTTTTGCATATTAGGATCAATTCCTTTTTCGAATCTTGCAGAAGAATCACTTCTTAATCCGTGTGCTGCAGAAGTACGACGTACTGATGTAGGATTGAAATACGCAGATTCTAAAATAATATTTTTAGTCTTTTCACTTACTTCTGAATTTTTACCACCCATTACTCCACCAAGAGCAATCGCACGAGTTCCATCAGTAATTACTAAATCAGTTGTTTGTAATTTTCTTTCTTCTCCATCAAGAGTTTCAAGAACTTCACCTTCTTTAGCATCACGAACTACAATTTTATCTCCTACTAAATCTTTATCAAAAGCATGCATTGGTTGACCAAACTCTAAAAGTACGTAGTTTGTAATATCCACAATATTATTAATTGGACGGATTCCAGAATTCATAAGTCTTGTTTGTAACCATAATGGAGAATCTTTAACTTCTACATTTTTAACAACTTGACCTACATAGTTTCTACAAGAATCACTTTCAATAGCAACTTGTAATGAAGTTGCTTCATAGTTTTCTTCTTTTTCAACATCTTTAAAATCAACTTTATTATTATATAAAGCACCTAATTCATAAGTAAGACCACGCATACTAAGTGCATCAGCTCTGTTTGGAGTAATTGAAAGATCTAAGATGTAATCATTTAATCCTAACAATTCAACAACATCAGAACCAAGCTCTTGTTCAGTTTCAAAAACGTAGATACCTTCTTGATAATTTTTAGGTACTACACTCTTACTTAGTCCTAATTCACCTAATGAACAAATCATACCTTGTGATTCTACACCACGAAGTTTAGCTTTTTTAATTTTAATTCCTGGTAATTTTGCTCCAACTTTAGCAACAATTACATATTGTCCAGCATCAACATTTGGCGCACCACAAACAATTTGTAAGTTTTCTTCTTCACCAACGTTTACTTGACATACATTTAATTTTTCAGCATCTGGATGTTTTTCTTTAGACTCAACATAACCAACTACTACGCCAGAAATTTCTTCTGCTAAATACTCAACACCTTCTACTTCAATACCACCACGAGTGATTTTTTCAGCTAATTCATTAGCATTATCTTCAACATTTGTATATTGTTTTAACCAATTATAACTTACTAACATTACTACCTCCTATTAATCGTTTCTATCACTATTGAATTGTTGTAAGAATCTTACATCATTTGTGTAGAAACTTCTAATATCGCTAATACCATATTTTAACATCGCAACACGTTCTGGTCCCATACCAAAAGCAAATCCAGTATAAACTTCTGGATCAAAACCAGCCATTTTTAGAACATTAGGGTGAACCATACCTGCTCCTAAAATTTCTAACCATTTAATGTTTTCTTCATCATCCTCATTACCCCAAGATACATCAACCTCTACAGATGGTTCAGTAAATGGGAAGAAACTTGGACGTAGACGGATTTTTTTGTTTTCCCCGAATACAGCTTTGATAAAGTGTTCTAGAGTCCCTTTTAAATCACTAAATGTAATATTTTTATCAACTACTAATCCTTCAATTTGTGTAAACTGATGAGAGTGAGTAGCATCATCATTGTCACGACGGAATACTTTACCAGGGCAAATAATCTTGATTGGTCCTTCACCATTAGCTTTTAACATTTCACGAGCTTGAACAGGTGAAGTTTGTGTTCTCATTAACAGCTCATTTGTAATATAGAATGAATCTTGCATATCACGAGCTGGGTGATCTTTTGGTAAGTTTAACATTTCAAAGTTAAACTTGTCAGTTTCAACCTCTGGTCCTTCTGCAACAGAATATCCCATTGAAATAAAGATTTCTTCAATTTCTTCAATAATTTTGTTTAACGGATTTAATCCACCTAGTTGTACTTTTTTACTAGGAAGAGTCACATCAATCTCTTCGCTAGCTAATTTTAACTCTAATGCTACTTTAGCTAGTTCAGCTTTTTTTGCTTCTAAGCTATCATTAATGAACGTTTTCACTTCATTAACAAGTTTCCCAAAAGTTGGTCTTTCTTCTGGTGATAAATCACGTGCACCTTTCATAACTTCTGTTAATGCACCTTTTTTCCCTAAAAATTTAACTCTTAGGTCATAAAGTTCTTTTTCATCTTTAATTGTTTTAACTAATTCTAAATATTCTTTTCTTATATTCTCTAAAGTCATAAGTTCCTCCTTAAAAATTTAATATAAAGACATTGGTATAAGTTCTATTATTTATCCAAAATAAAAAGCCCCTCAAGACTAAGTCTCAAGGGACGAATATATCGTGGTACCACCCGCATTTTAAAGCAATTTGCTTCCTTAATATGGTTTTTAACGGGTACCAACCGATTGTACTCATAATCTACTTATACAATTACTCATAAGCTGAAAATATATTCTCAGTTAGTACAACTCTTTCAGTCACGTAGTTGCTCCCTGTTAAAAAACATCCAATATACCGTCTTAATCATCGTTTTTGAAAAATTTTATATTTAAAATGATAATATAAAAACACTTCAATGTCAAGAAATATAAGCATTTTCATTGAAAAATCTATAATTTTAAAAATACAAATCATTAAAAATCTAAACTTTAATTATTTAAAATTAATTATTGTTTACATGTTATTAAAATATAAAAAGGTTCTTGGTATAACCAAAAACCTTTCTTAAATTACATTATTTTGTATATTCTTCTACTAATGCTAATACTTCTTCAGTTGTTGAACACATAATAGCTTTATCAACTAACTCTTTCATTTTTTCTAATGATAAGTTTTTGATTTGGCTACGCGCTTGAAGAATTGAAGTAGCTGACATTGAGAATTCATCTAATCCCATACCTAATAGTAATGGAATAGCTAAGCTATCTCCTGCCATTTCCCCACACATTCCAGTCCATTTACCTTCTTTGTGAGATGCTTCAATAACATTTTTCACAAGACGTAAGATTGCTGGGTTATATGGTTGGTATAAGTATGAAACTTTTTCACTCATACGGTCTGCAGCCATAGTATATTGAACTAAGTCGTTAGTACCAATTGAGAAGAAGTCAACTTCTTTAGCGAAAATATCAGCAATAACAGCAGTTGATGGAATCTCAACCATGATACCTAATTCGATATCGTTACTTACTGCAACACCTTCAGCTACTAATTTTTCTTTTTCTTCTAAGAATAAAGCTTTAGCAGCTCTAAATTCTTGAACTGTAGCGATCATTGGGAACATTACACAAAGTTTACCGTAAACAGAAGCACGTAATAATGCTCTAAGTTGAGTTCTGAATAAGTCTTTTTCTTCTAGACAAAGACGGATAGCTCTAAACCCTAAGAATGGGTTCATTTCTTTTGGTAAATCTAAGTATGGTAATTCTTTATCTCCACCGATATCTAAAGTACGAACAACAACAGGTTTATCACCCATTCCTTCTAATACAGCTTTGTAAGCTTCAAATTGTTCATCTTCAGTAGGTAGTTGATCACGTCCCATGTATAGGAACTCTGTACGATATAAACCAACAGCTTCCCCACCATTGTTGTTTACACCTTCTAAGTCAGCAGGTGTACCAATGTTTGCAGCTAAAAGAACTTCATGTCCATCTTTAGTTACAGATTTCTCTGTTACTAATTTAGCCCATTCAGCTTTTTGAGCTTCAAATTTAGCGTGTTTTTCTTTTAATTCAGCTGTAGTAGCTTCATCTGGGTTTACATATACAACACCTTCTAATCCGTCAAGAATTAAGATATCTCCATTTTTAACTTCTTCAGTAATTGTACTAGTTCCTACTACTGCAGGAATTTCTAATGATCTAGCCATGATAGCTGAGTGAGAAGTACGTCCACCGATGTTAGTTGCAAATCCTTTAACAAATTTTTTGTTAAGTTGTGCAGTATCAGATGGAGTTAAGTCTTCAGCAATAACGATTACTTCTTCATCAATTAAACTTGGGTTTGGTAAATCTACACCTAGTAAGTGAGCTAAAATACGTTTTGAAACGTCACGAATATCAGCTGCACGTTCTTTCATGTAGTCATTATCCATTGCTTCAAACATAGAAACAAACATGTCTGAAGTTTCTTTTAATGCGTATTCAGCATTAATTTCTTTTGATTGAATATCAGTTTTAACAGTTCCCATGAATTCTGGGTCTTCTAAAATTAATAAGTGAGCTTCAAAAATCGCCGCTTTATCAGCACCTAGATTCTCGTGAGCTTTATCTTTAATAATAGTTAATTCTTTTTTAGAAATTTCAATTGCATCTTCAAAACGTTTAACTTCAGTATCAACGTCTTGAACTTTAACTTCTTTAACTGTTAAATCAGGCTCAACAAAAATGTATGCTTTAGCAAAAGATATCCCTTGAGAAGCTGCAATACCTTTTAGTTGTAACATTTTATGCTAATCCTTCTTTCTTCATTGTTTCTTCTAAAGCTGCTAATGCTTCTGCTTCGTCAGCTCCGTCAGCGTAGATTACGATATCAGCGTCTTTTCCAACTCCAAGACTCATAACACCCATGATTGATTTTAAGTTAACTTTACGTCCGTTGAATTCTAATTCGATGTTTGATTGGAATTTAGAAGCAGCTTGTACTAATAAAGTAGCTGGTCTAGCGTGGATTCCTGTTTCGTCGATTACTTTAAATTCTTTTTGTAACATAGTTATGTCTCCTTTTATTTAAAAAAATATTTACATTCAAATAATACCATATGAAAGCAATATTTACAAGTGTTTTGTACTCATTCACCTTTAAATATCATATGTATTCTATAACAAAGAAAACCATTTCTTTTCCTATAATAAGCAATCGCATTGAAACTAATGAAAAAATATGAAAACTGATTTTCAATATTAAAATCAAAAAAATAGTCAAATATACTAAAAAAGTATCAATTACAAGAGAAGTAACGATACTTTTTTATATTATATTATGCTGAAATAATTTAAAATCATTATATATTTATTTTTATATTGTAAACTATATAACAAATTTATTATACTAATTCTCCACCAAGCTTAATAATTGATTTAAATTTTTCATAATCTTCATGATTTCTATTAAACTCACGAGCATTTTTATTTACTTCTTTAAAATCAATCCCTTGATCTTTTGCTGCAAAGACGCATCCGCAATAACATTGTCTATAAATATTATAATCATTACACATTTCTACAGATCTCTTATATCCATTATTCTTTTTAAAATCTGAAGGTAAATAATAAATTGACACTTGCTCCTGAAGAACATATCCAGCTTCATTAATTACAGTTGCATTTTTCTTAGGACTTAGAGTTAATGCAGATGCGAAATAATCATATCCTAACTCCTCTGCTTTTTGAGCAGATGAATCTAAACGCATTTCATAACAAATATGACATCTATCTCCACCTTCTCTATCTTCTTCATGTCCTTTTACTGCACTAATAAATTTACTTGGTGCATACTCATCAGCTAAGAATTTAATTTTCTTATCATTTCTTTTATTAAACTCTTCAACAAAATCTTTTTGTACAAGCATACGTTTAATATATTCTTCTTTCGGATGAATATTTGAATTTGAGAAAAATATAGTTATGTCACTTATCTCTGATAAATACTCAAGTACATAAGTACTACAAGGTGCACAACAAGAGTGAATAAGAATCTTCGGTCTAAAATTTGTTTTTTCCCACTCTTTTATTAATTCCTTTAAGACATTATCATAATTTATTTTTTGATTTTTATGTCTTGTGTTTATAAATTGTTTACTATCGATCATACGAATTCAATCCTTCTAATATTTCTAATATTTTACTAAACAAGTTTAATATACTTTTTAATTTTTTACAATTAATATCATTACTAATTAAAAAGCATTATCAATAAATTAAAAACACGGATATTAATTACTTATACTTTTGAGCTCATAGCAATTTACATCCATGTTTTATTATTATTAACCTTTATAATTTATCCCTAAATGTTGGTATGCTTTAGGTGTTGCACGACGTCCTCTTGGAGTACGCTCAATGAACCCTTCCTTTACTAGATAAGGTTCATATACATCTTCAATAGTTATACTTTCTTCTCCTATTGTTACAGCGATAGTCTCTAATCCAACAGCACGACCATCATATCGTTTAATTAGACATTCTAAAATTTTATAATCAATATTATCAAGTCCTTTAGCATCAACTTGAAGCAAATCTAATGATTCTATCGCTAAATCTTTTGCTATTACACCATCATTCTTAACTTGTGCAAAATCCCTAACACGTTTTAATAATCTATTGGCTATACGCGGTGTACCACGAGATCTCATAGCAATTTCGTAAGAACTCTCTTCATCAATAACACATTCAAAAATATCTGAAGTTCGTTCTATGATATTTTGAAGTTCACTAATAGTATAGAACTCTAAACGACAATGCACTCCGAATCTATCCCTAAGAGGTGCTGTTAAAGCCCCAGCCCTAGTTGTCGCTCCCACTAACGTAAAAGGAGGAAGCTCAATTCTAATACTTCGTGATTCTTCACCTTTTCCTATTACAATATCAAGATAAAAATCTTCCATAGCTGAATATAATATTTCCTCAATTGATCTACTAATTCGATGTATTTCATCAATAAAGAGAACATCGCCTGGTTCTAAACTAGTTAAAATCGCTGCTAAATCTCCAGATTTTTCTATTGCAGGTCCAGAAGTATACTTAATACCTACTTCCATTTCATTTGCAATAATTGTCGCAAGTGTTGTTTTCCCTAATCCTGGAGGTCCATATAATAAACAATGGTCTAGCACCTCACCACGTAATTTTGCAGCTTCTATAAATATTTTCAAATTACTCTTAATTTGTTCTTGCCCTATGTACTGACTTAAAAATTTTGGCCTTAAAGACTGTTCTTCACGTTCTTCACCAAAGTTTTGACTAGCTGATACCATTCTATCTTCCATAATTTCCTCCTTTCATCTACTATGCATTTATCAATAGTTTTAATCCTTGTTTTACATATTCATCTACACCGTCAAACTGATGAGTAGAAAGTTTCTTCTCAATTTTTGTAAGTTCTTTTTTACTATATCCTAGTGCTTCTAGAGCAAGGATTGCATCACTTAGATAATTATTAACAGCCTTTGGTGCACTGCTTATATTCGTTATACTAAAATCAACCTTACCTTGCAAATCAAGAATAATTTGCTGAGCTGATTTTTTCCCAATTCCAGGAAACTTAGTTAAATAAACAGCATCTTGATTTTCAATAGCTCCAATAATTTCTTCACTAGTACCCCCAGCTAAAATAGCTAAAGCACTTTTCGGTCCTACACCTTTGACTTTTAATAGAAGTAAAAAGACTTTCTTTTGTTCTTTATTTGAAAAACCATAAAGAACATTTGAATCTTCTCTTACTTGTTGGCTAATAAATACAGTTCTTTCTTCATTCAAGTGATATTCATATGGATTAGCTACTACAACTTCATAGCCTATCCCATTGTTATCTACCACTATATTAGTCGGATTTACTTCCGAAATTTTACCTTTAATATACGCGTACATTACATTCACACTCCTGATTGATTATTTAATTATAAAATTAAACGAAAAAAATCTCAAGTGTTTTATTTAATTGAAGGGTTTATATCTTTAATTAAAAGAAAACTTGGCACTAGTAGTACCAAGTTTATTCTATCTATTATTTTACTTTATCTAAATCTACATTCATAACTTTTGCTGTAGATTCAACTTTTTTATATGCATCTTGATCCACATCAGTAAATCCTGTGATACTGAACATCTTAGTGAACATTTCTTTCATTTTTGGATCTTTTTCAATATCTCTAAGAGCCTTCTCTAATTTTTCTTGAAGCTCTTTATCCATCTTACTAGAAGTCGTAACCATAATACCTGGAATCATATCACTTGTTGCTAATTTTTGAATATCAGTTTTAGCTTGAGGGAAGTCTTTAGCATATCTATCTTCAACTCCATCAAATGTTGCGATTACATCAACATCCTTGTTAAGAAGAAGTTGTAAGCTCTTATCATGTCCACCACTGAATTGATAACTAATATCCTTATCTAAGTTAAGACCAGCATTTACTAACATAGCACCCGGATAGATATATCCTGATGAAGATGAAGGATCAACAAATGCTACTTTTTTACCTTTAACATCTTGAAGAGATTTAATACCTGAGTCTTTTCTTACATATAGTTCAGCAGTATAACCAGGTTTCCCTGTTTTCCCTTTAGATGTTAAAATCGGTTTTGCATTACTTTGTTTTTGAGCAAGTAAAGATGAAAACGGAGGGATGATACCAAAATCAACACTTCCACTACCTAAACCTTCAACTACCCCTATATAATTACTTGCAGTAAAAGCTTCTACTTTTACTCCTAATCTTTCAGATAGATAATCAGAAATTGGCTTAAGATCTTCTACTAACTTCTCACTATTTTTTAGAGGAACAAATCCCATCTTAATAACTTTCTCTTCCTTTTTCGTCTCAGTTTTAGTAGAACATCCTACGATAGAGAAGACAAAAATAAAACTAAATAACGCCAATAATATTTTCTTCATATTATTTCCTCCTCGGTACATTTTATTAATTTGATATAATTTTATCACAAAAAAATCAATATATCTACCTTAAATTGAAATAACAGCAAAATTCAACAGAAATTTTGCTACTTAAAGAAAAAACGTTCGGTAATTACTAATAAATTTTCAAATATTTGAATAATCTATAATAAAGGATATAATAAAAACCGTAATTTAGGCATAAAAAAAACACCTTTAAAAGATGATTAAAATTGGAGGCGGCTACCGGATTTGAACCGGTGATCAAGGTTTTGCAGACCCGTGCCTTACCACTTGGCTAAGCCGCCTTATTGTATTTAATTTTTAATGGGGCGGCTGAGGGGAATCGAACCCCCGAATGTCGGAACCACAATCCGATGCGTTAACCACTTCGCCACAGCCGCCATATTTAACAACAATATTTATTATACATTTTCCATTAAATTATGTCAAGAACTTTTTAAGATATTTTTTATAATTCAATTCAAAACATATTTTAAATAATAATCTTAATTAATAATATATTTAAATACAATTGAAG
This sequence comes from Gemella sp. 27098_8_155, assembly GCF_041433725.1. Classification (NCBI taxonomy): domain Bacteria; kingdom Bacillati; phylum Bacillota; class Bacilli; order Caryophanales; family Gemellaceae; genus Gemella; species Gemella sp. 27098_8_155. The sequence goes on along the minus strand of NZ_JAPWCA010000001.1, from coordinate 23,153 downwards.
ATTTACCATATGTATATTAATTTTTAGTTTTTATATATAGACTAATTCTTTTTTTTACTATACCATATTAATCTTATATTTTATTTATCACTTACTATACTTCTCTCATCATGATATAATTAAAATATAAACAAACATACTGGGAGAATACAATTATGATAATTTTAAATAGAGAAAATATTCAGAAATGCATCACTATGGAAAAAGCCATTGAAATTTGTAAAGAAGCCGCTAAAAATTATAGTCTAAATAAAACAGATATTCCTCTGAGAACTCCTATTATATCTGAAAGAAATAATGGACAAGTACTTTTTATGCCAGGAAAAATATCTTCTGAATCAGATAACATTGGAATAAAAATAGTATCGGTTTATCCTGATAATTCTTTAATAAGCTTGCCTTCTGTTCCTTCTACTATGATTACTTTAGACGAAAAGACAGGTATAGTAAATGGAATAATAGACGGAACTTATTTAACAGCTTTACGAACTGCTGCTTTACAAGGTGCTGCTACTGATTTATTATCCAATAAAGATAGCAAAATCGCAACATTAATAGGAACTGGTGGTCAAGCTTTTGAACAAGCTCGAGCTTTACTAACAGTTAGAAATCTATCAGAACTCAGAGTTGTTGCCAGAAATTTTGATAAAACTAAAAAGTTTGTAGAAAAACTAAAGGAAGAACTGAACAATTTCGATACAGTTATTATCGCTTACGAAAATGTTAATGATGCAACAATTGATTCAGATATAATTACCACAGTAACAACTTCTACAACACCAACCTTCACTGCTAAATACTTAAAACAAGGAGTTCATATTAACGGAATAGGATCATTTACTTACGATATGGTTGAACTTCCTTCTGAAATAATAAATTCTAACAATAAAATTTACTTCGATACAAAAGACGGCGTTCTTAGTGAAGCTGGTGACATACTTCAGCCTCTAGAAAACGAACTAATTTCTCACGAAGATTTCAAAGGAGAACTTGGAGAACTAGTTTTGAATTCTATTGAAGGCCGAACTAGTAAAGATGAAATTACAATCTTCAAATCAGTTGGGAGTGCCGTTTTTGACATAGCATGTGCTGATTATATAATAAAAGAAGCAATAAAATATAATATTGGAACAAAAATTGATATATAAAATGATATAAAATTAAACTCCTTCCCCATAGAGGGTTTGGAGTTCAGTTTTATTATTCGTGTATTTCTAAAGGTAACCCGTCTGGATCAAAGAAAAATGCCATCTTTTTATTATCAAAATCATCGTATCTTAACGATTCATGAACAATACCAAGTTCATCAAATTTTTCTAGTATTTCCTCGACATTATCTACCTTAAACGCCAAATGTCTTAATCCTGTATGTTCTGGATTTGGCATTTTCGGTCTAATTGGTGCATCTTCTTTTATAAAAATTTCTAATACCAAATCACCCTGTTGTACATTTATGATAATATCATTTTTATTTTTTCTATTATACTCACTTATTACTTTAAATCCTAATTTCTCCACATAAAACTCTCTAGTTTTTTGATAATTAGTTCCAATAATCGCTATATGATGAACATTACTAAACATTAATCTCTTCCTTATTTATATTTCTAACTATTTCTATCGCTTTTGCTAATTGTACAGGATCAACTTCTTCAAAATCCCCTTTTTCTGTGTATCTATAAGTTACATCGTCAGCAGTTGTCGTTACGTCTACTCCATACTTTTTAAATGCTCCATGCACCTGTGTAACCCCTGTTTTAGTAATAATTTTTTCGATATTGTCCGTTGAAATACCAGCACCTGCAAGTATTTCTATATGTTGGCCAAATTTTTCTTGAAGATATTTTAACAACTTAGCACCCCTATTAACATTCGCTCCTAGTCCACTTGTTAAAACTCTAGTACAACCAAGACCTATTAAACGCTGTAGGTTATACTCTGGTTCATCTGAACAGTCAAACGCTCTGTGAAAGATACTCTCTGCTCCAAAACTATCACAAAGCTCTATCATTTTCTCAGTTTCAATCCAATCAATCTTCCTATCTTCAGTAAGGAACCCAAACACTATTCCATTTGCACCATGTTTTAAAAGTTCTCTTGCTTCCCTAAACATTTGTTCTTTTTCTAACCTAGAATAGCAAAAGCCTCCTCCCCTTGGTCTCACCATCGCCATTATAGGAATTTCTACTCCACTTTCTAGTACCATATCCAAAACTGTAGTAGTAGGAGTTAACCCACCCAGGTAACTTGCACTTATTAATTCTATTCTATCTGCACCTTCACTCTGAGCAATTAAACAATCTTGAACACTATTTGCACATACTTCAACTTTTATCATAATTGAAATCTCCTTTTATTACTTTAGTTCTATTATAACATAATTCAAAATAACAATAGAAATTTATTCTTTATATATAAATAAGGATACGAGACATAAAATCTCATATCCTTATTGTTAAACGTATTATACTCTATGTTATTCTTCACCAAAAATTGAAGTTCTAAAATCTTTCGTTTTATCAAGATACGCTTTAAAGATTGCTCGTTTTAGTTTAAGAACTCTACTATTTGTGTCAGGGTATAATTTTGCCACATCATCTTCAGCATCTTTTTGAACCGCTTCGTATATTATACTTCTTAACTTACTAATATTATCAATAGTTACCGTCTCTTGACGTACCCAATTATTAGGATTTATAAAGCTAATATTTGTTAATTTATTGAATTTATTTTCTCGTTCTTTATACATTTCTTTTTTGAAATCAGCCCAAGATGAATACTGGTTATTAAATATCTTATTAAGCACTAATTTATCAGTTACCAATCCTACTTCCTTACCGTATGAATTAATTTTGCTTCCATTAGCTTTTGCTTCATTTTCATATTGGTTAGAAATATAAGGTACCATACCTTCTTTATATCCTTTTGCAGCTAATAGTTCAAACGCCATACGACGACCCATTAAATCACCCGGAGTCCCTTTATCATTACTTAAGGCAGAATATATTGGCGAGAAAAGATTGATTGTATAGTATCCATTTCGTTTATACTCACCTTCATCAATATACCCTCTTCTTGTGATTATATCATTATCTATTAAACTATTGAAAGAAGTTAATTTATTAAGCTCATCATGTTTTAATCTACGGACTACATTTGTTGCATAAACATTATTTCCATCAGGATCAGGTTTATACTCATTCTCTATTTTCCTTAATAGATCACCTTTCTCATTAGGACCTAAATTAACTACTGCTTCTCCTTCTAATTTCTCAAGTGTATAAACTAAATCAAATAAGTTATGCATATATTTACGCAAGTCTTCTGCACTATTGAATCGTTGAGTTGGATCTTTCACTTGTAGTCTATTAGCATTTTCCGCTTCATCATATTTTAGTACAGAATTTATCGTGATTGTTGCATCATCTGGATGATCAGGAGCTTGAAGTAATCCTTTTGCATAAAACTCAGGTCCTAATCCACTTCTTCTTCCATATCCTCCAAGATAAATTTCTCTATCTGAGTTATGCGTCATTTCATGAGTATATGTTACTGCACCAGCCTTATCAAGCATACGATAAGCCATATAATAGAATGCATCGCCTGTTGCATAAGCACCATTAGCATTATGAACTACATTATTACCTGCTGGTCCAAAGAAATGTTTAATTGCAGGATGATTAGTAGAGAAATCTGCTTGGCTAACGTCATTATTATTATCATTTCCAAATCTGAAAGAGTCATATACCAAAATACTTCTAAACAATTTATCTTTATCTTTCGGATCTAATATTTTGTACCAATAATCATAGTGATCCCTAAATCGTTTAGCCGCTTCTTTTGCATTTTCTTCTACAAATTTAGTTAATTTATCTCCCTTAGGATATTCAGGACTTCTATATCTATCATAAGCACCAAAACCTATAGTCGAAATATTCGCTATCATGAACACCATTTTTTCTTCTGGTAAAGTTAATAACGGTAAGACCATACTTTGATATTTCCAAGATGGACTTGTTAATCTATCATATACCCCAATAGAATACTCAGTTCCTTGTTCTGATTGTTTTTCTCTTACTTCCTTAATATTAGATTTTTCTTCTACTATATAAGCTTTTGATTGTTTTTTGAACCAGTCGTTATTAGAAACATTTGGTAAGAACACTTTTCTATAACCTTCTAATGCTTTAAATAAACTTTCAGTTCCATAATTTTTCGATAATAATACATTATATGTAATAACATTATTTTTAGCTAATAAATTGTTAAATCCAGATTTACCTAAATCAATAACATTATCTAATGCAGAACTATTAGATTTACCAAAGAAGTCTAGATGATATAATACTAAATCTTTTGCACTTGCATTATCGTATTTAAAATTATACCAACGTTCTAGATATGTTAAACCTAAAAGTAACGCTTCCTTATTATTCTTAATTTTCTCAATTACATAATTATCTATTATCTTATTGTTATTTTCAGCTACTGCGGCATCTGCAGAAAGAAGTTTTGATAAAGTATCTTTTATATTTGCTTTTGTTTTAACAAATTGCTCGTCTAAGTATAATTCCGTATTTTTAACTTTATCTGAGATATCTAATATTTTCTTAACTGCATTAGAGTCATATTGTACAGAATTCAAGTCAGTTAAAACATTATTTACAATATTACTATAGTCATGCAATAGCATATTAGGAGTATATAATAATCCTTGACCCTCTATATTATACTCAGCAACTTTAGAGAAATCCTCTTTATATGTAATATTTAATACTTGTGATTTATTACCTTCAAAATGTAACAATAATTTATTGATTTCACGTTTATTTTTATTAATATCAGTTATTACTTCATTATTTTTCATAGGAACAACTGATAAAAGTTTTTTAGTAAATAAATCACTGTTACCCCCTACTAAATTACCATACTTAACTATTGTTTCTCTGTTATAGAAAGGAAGTAATTTTTCAATATTTTTATACACTTGTTCTCTCGACTGTTGATAACCTGCTACTTCATTGTAATTAGTAGTGTATCTTGAAGTAAAATCAAAATCTTCTACTTTAGTGCTGTGTTTAGTAACCAATTCTGCTTTTTTCTCTTTTACTTTATCAGCATCTAATACCGTACCTCTTTGTACATCTGAATCTTTAGTCACAAGTTCATCATCCACTTGAACTACATTTACTACTTTATTACCTTTACTACTATAAGCATAATCTTCTTTCATATTATCAAAATTATCACCAGATATAGCATTACCATTTGTTACGTTAACATCACTTAAAACATTTGATAGTTTACCTGAGTTACTTACATCTTGTGAATCTCTATCCCAAAGATTACCAGCAACTCCCCCAACTTTTCCAAAGTGTTGCACATTGTTAACATTTCCTTCAACATAGCTATACTTAATTGTCGCACTTTTCTCAACAACTCCGGCTATACCACCAACAATTTGATCTCCTGATTTTGCATTAGATGCTATATCAATCGATGCTATTGATTTCTCTATAGAAGCAAGCGAACCAGAAAGTTTACCTGCTAAACCACCAATTTCATACCCTGCAGTTGTATCATACGTGTTAGTTATTCTACCTGTAAAACTGCTATTAGAAATTCTAGAGTTATCTACTTTTGAAACCAATCCACCAATTCCACGTTCACCAGCTATAACACCAGATGAATGAACATTAGTAATTGTAGTACCATTATTCGCTTGTTTCGCTATTGTAGCAGCATCTTCTTTAGAAGAAACATTAGCTTCTTTTATTGAAAGATCTTGAATAGTGGCATTACTTAAAGTATTAAATAACGGTTTTTTCAGGTTATATATAGCGTAATGTTTATCTTTGTTCACACCAATTAATTTACCACTAAAATCTTTATTAACATAACTTTCTTGACCCTCTGAAAGTTCAACTTCACGAGCATCCATAGTAGCTCCTAAACGAAATGTACCATGTGGATCATTATTCATAGCATCTACTAGATTTTTGAATGATGTATAAACTCCTTTTTCGCTTTTTACTGCCTTAGGTAAGTAATACGTATAATTTTCTAATACATTATTATTTTCATGTTGAATTAAATTTTCTGCATGAGCTACTATTTTATATACTTCTTTTCCATCTTTTTCAGCATTAGAAATTTCAGTAACTGGTAAAATAATATCTTTGAAATTTTCTGACTTAACTTTCATAAAGTATTTCGTCGAATCACTTGGTACATCGTTAAGTGATGTTACATGTCGATACTTACTACCCTCTTTTGAATAAAGTTCAACAGAAGATATATTTCTAAGTTCTAATTTTTTATCAACTTGCTTTTCTTCTTTAATATCATCTTTTTTCTCATCTTTATGACGCTCTAGAGCATCATAGTTAGGTGTAATTTCTTTTCCTTTTATTATACTTCTAATCCAATCTAATTGTGTCGGAGATAGTATTAATCCACCTGAACGGTTCTCAGCACCATTTTGATGAAGTCCGACCACTTCTCCTTTAGAGTTAAAGATTCCTCCACCACTCATACCAGCTTTTCCACCTTGGTACTGAACACCATAAGTATTATTTGCATATTTTTGTTCCATTTCAACAGTTGTATCTTTTAAGTGAGTGTACTCTCCTCTAGGATAACCATAAACATTTAACTTATCATTAACATTTACTTTCGAGTAATTTTCTACTAAGTTCGCATGTTGTCTTCTTGTAGATTGAGGTAAGGTAATAACAGCCAAATCATAGATAAATCCTTTTGGATAATCTTTTTGATTATAGAAGTGAATGTCCTCTGATGTGAATGAACCTTTTTGTCCATCAGGCGTTTGCCATTCATATGTATTTTTAGCCTTGTCTCCTCTAAATTCACCCATACTATTGTCTGCAGAATTATTAATGAAATTATGTGCTACAGTCAACAATACATTAGGCGCTATAAATGTAGCTGATCCCGTTCCAGACAATGCTTGATTACCTTTAACAAAATTCATTCTAAGTAGTGCACTGGCATTTTTTGGAACATTATTTATTTCTGCTGTATTGCTATTTTCTACAGTAGGTTTTGGATCTTCTGTTTTCAGTGGCTCTATTTTCCCAGTATATTCTTTTGGTGGCTCGATTTTTTCGGGTTCTACTATCGCTCCGGCCTGCACTCCCGTATACTCTTTTGGAGCTTCTGCTTTCGCTGGTTCTACTATTGCTCCGGCTTGCACTCCTGTGTACTCTTTCGGCACTTCTGCTTTCTCAGGTTCTACTATCGCTCCAGCTTGTGCCCCCGTATATTCTTTTGGCGGTTCTACTTTCTCTGGTTCAACTAATGCTCCAGAAGTAACTCCACCGTATTGTGGCTCTACTTTTTCGGGTTCAACTATTGCTCCGGCCTGCACTCCTGTGTACTCTTTCGGTGCTTCTGCTTTTGCTGGTTCTACTATCGCTCCGGCCTGCACTCCTGTGTACTCTTTTGGCGTTTCTGTTTTTGCTGGTTCTACTATCGCTCCGGCTTGTACCCCGTTATACTCAGGTTTTACTTCAACAGTAGGTTTTACTAATTTTTCACCTTTTTGAGTAATAGTACTAACTGCCTTTTTCGTTCCTTTTTCTATAATTACTGAAACTGGTGCTTTTGTATTAGTAGAAATTAATTCTTTGGAAACTTCTTTCCCTTCTACAGTAAATACTCTTATAACTTCAGTCTTTTTACCTACTTTTCCATATCGTTTTACTCTTATTGTTCCTTCAGGCAACTGATTATTATTTTCTATAACTTGATTATATTGTATCGGTGTCTCTACTATTTTATCAGTATATAATAATTCAGGTTTAGTCAGCTTTCCAGCCAAAACTTCATCTTGAGGATTCACTGTATTAACCCCTAATACTTTTCTATCCTCATTTTTATTTGTATTCTCTATTACTTTTTTGTTTTCTTTTTTATTATTATTTTCTAATACTTTTTTATTTTCTTTTTTGTCAGTATTAGTTAGTATTGTTTTATTTTCCTGTTTTTTATCTAGTACATTTGTATTTGTATTTTCTTTTAATTTTGGTTGTTTTATATTCTGTTGTTGTGAAGAAGCATTTTCTTTAACTTCTTCATTTGCTTTGTTTGTTTCAGCTTCATTTTTAATAAATCCAACAAAACTATATCCAGGAATTGCAGAAATTTTTGGTAACTTGTCTCCAACTTTTAAACTATAATTCATGTTGTAGATTGATAACTGTAAGTCCTCCATGGCTCTAACGGGTAATTCTAGAGTAGTTGCTCCTAGACTCGTTACTAAAAGGATTGATAGTATTTTACGTGATTTATTTTTACCTTTTGCTACAACGACTACAACTAGACCAAGCATACCGCCTAGAAGTATACTTCCTATTCCATAATTTAAACCAGTATTAGGTAATTTATTTAGTTGTGTTGTTTTAGTTGGTTTAAATACTAAGTAATATGTTTCTTCTGTACTATTTACAACGCTTGGTACTTCTTTTCTTATTAATTCCTTTTCTTTATCGGTAAGATTGTCTTCTCCTACATATTTATAGTGAACAATTGCATTATCAGCAGCCTTCACTACATAATCTTCAGGTTGAACAGTCGACACTAAGAAAAATGATCCTATCGTCATCGAGCAAACTCCAACAGTTAATTTTCTTAACGAAAACTTACTATATTTTTCCCCTAAATATTTTCTCAACTTTATATCCTTCTTTCATATATGATACTAAGATTAATTTTGTTTATAATTAATACATTAATTGTAAGCTTTTTCTAAACTAAATGCAAGAAAACAGACATAAAGTTTACACTAGATTCATGAGTATTTTTTTTCTCATGAAATTTTAAACATTATAATTAACACTTTAAATTTATGTTAACCAATGTTATGTAAAAATTTATTTTTTCTCATAAAAAAAACTAGAAGCTACTTTATTCACTTCTAGTTTAAAATCTATTTATTTAACATACCTGCTTGAAGTTGGTACATTTTGTAATAATTACCTTTTAATGCTATCAACTCATCGTGTGTTCCAGATTCAATAATTTCACCTTTATCTAAAACGTAAATACAGTTAGAATCTTGAATCGTAGATAACCTATGGGCAATTGCTATTGTCGTTCTACCTTTTCTCATTTTTTCAAGAGAATGTTGAATTAACTCTTCTGTTTCAGAGTCGATATTTGCAGTAGCTTCATCAAGGATTAAAATTTTCGGTTTACTCGCTATAGTTCTAGCAAATGTAAGTAGTTGTCTTTCTCCACTAGAAAAAGTTGCCCCTCTTTCTGTAACTAAGCTATCATACTTATCTTCTAATTTATCTATAAAGTTATGTGCATCAACAAACTTAGCCGCTTCAATAACATCTTCTCTTGTTAATTCTTCATTATACATCTTAATATTAGACTCTACAGTCCCATGATATAAAAATGGATCTTGCAGAACTAATCCAACACTGTTTCTTAATTCTTTAGAACTATAGTCTTTTATATTAACACCATCAATTAGTATTTCTCCTCTATCATAATCATAAAATCTAAGGAAAAGATTCATAATTGATGATTTACCAGAACCAGTTGCTCCTACAAAAGCAATACTCTCTCCATTTTTTACACTAAATGAAATATTTTTAAGTACATCACGTTTACCATCATACGAGAAACTAACATTCTTAAATTCAATATCACCTCGAGAAATTTTATAATCACTTTCTTTTTGTTCTGGCTCATATTCTTCATTATCTATTAGTGTGAAAACACGTCCTGCAGAAATTATAGAAGTTTGAAGAATTGAGAAGTTTTGCATAAGTTCAATTAATGGATTGAACAGCTGATTCGTATATTGAATAAACGCATAGATTATCCCAGCAGTAAAACCATCACTTTCAAAACTTAGCCCAAAATACATTACGATAACACCATATGCTAATACTTTAAATAAAGCCATAGCTGGTCTTAATAATAAACTATCAACCTTTAATGACTTGGTGTAATAACGAAGGTGTTCATTATTAACTTCTCCAAATTCATCAATTAGGCGTTGTTCCTGATTAAACGCTTGGATTATCTTCATACCCTCTATAGATTCAGATAATTTAGTATTCATTTCACTAATTTTCGCACGAGAAATTTCTACTAATCTACTAGAAAGCTTCTGGTATAGATATACCGAACCAACCATTACTGGAATAAAAAGTATCATGTAGATTGTTAATTGCCAACTTAAAGCAATCATTGCAGAAAGTGTTACTACAAACATAAGTATCGTATTTAGAAAACTTGAGAAAATTGTTCCAAACATATCCGCAACAGCTTGTGTATCATTAGTTAATCTCGATACTACAGAACCTACAGGAGTCTTATCAAAGTAAGACATACCTAATTTTTGCAAGTTAGCAAAACTATCATTACGTAAATCTCTAACTATACTGTGAGCCACTCTTGCAAAGTAGAATTCACCTAAAAATGTAAATACTACCCTTAGAATAAATAATCCAAAATAAATTATTAATATATATAACCCTGCTTTAGCAATATTTTTTGTAATAAAGTTATCAATATAATACTGAGCTAAAAGAGGAATTGCTGTCGCTACTATAGAAGTTAGTAATATAAATAATAATGCTAATACCGATAGCCCTTTATATCGGAACATATAACGCATTAATCTAAAAAATGTTTTACTTTTCGACATCTTCACTTCCTCCTTTCAAGTTTTCTTCCATCTGTTGACTTTCATAAGTCTCTTTATACCAACCGTTATTTGCTATTAACTCATCGTGAGTACCTTTTTCAATAATAGTATCATCACCTAAAACAATTATTAAGTCAGCTTCAACAACCGCGGATAGTCTGTGAGCTGTAATAATATTTGTCTGACCACTACGTTGTTCTTTTAAGTTTTCTAAAATAATGTGCTCCGTCTTAGCATCAACAGCAGATAAAGAATCATCAAGAATTAATATCTCTGGATTAATAATCAAAGCACGACTCATAGCTAAACGTTGTTTTTGACCTCCAGAAAGACTAACACCTTTTTCTCCAACAATTGTATCAAACTTCTCTGGCATAGCCATTATATCATCATATAAACCACAAATTTTCGTAATTTCTTCTACCTTTTTATCATCAATTTGAGGATTAGCAAAACGAATATTTTCTTTAATCGACATAGCGAATAGTACCTGATCTTGCGGTACATATCCAATAAGTTTTCTTAAATCACTTAGACTGTAGTCAGCAATATCTCGATTATTAAGTAGGATATTCCCCGATTTAATATTGAATTCTCTTAGTAACAATCTTAGTAAAGTAGTTTTACCTGAACCAGTAACACCTACAATACCAAGGGTTTGACCTTTTTCAATAGCAAACTTAATATCTTTCAATACAGACTTACCTTCTTCAAATTCAAAGTTGTTGATATTATACTCTAATCTTCCATTTTCAGCTTTAACTTTACTGTTTAAATTAATATTAACATCATTAACTTCATCTAATAAACTCTCAATACGCTTATAAGATACCTCACCACGTTGTGAGATATTATATAACCAACCTATCGCTTGAAGCGGCCATACTAACATATCAAGATATGTAACGAAAGTAACTAACTCACCAACAGATAACTCTCCATTAGAAACAAAGATACCTCCAAAAACAAGAGTAAGTGTATAAGATAATCCAACGAATATTAATACCATTGGATCGAATAAAGAATTATACTTAGCAGCAATAACATTCTTTCCGAATACTTTTTTATTAACTTCTTTAAAACTCTTTATTTCATCGTTACCATAACCGAATGATTTCGTAACTTTTATCCCTGAAACACTCTCTTGAACCTTATTATTCAAATCAGAAAAAGATTCTTGCGCTTCTTCGAAACTCTCATAGTTTTTATCACCAATATAATTAGTAGCATACGCTAAAAATGGTAAAGGAATAATCGCTATTAAAGTTAATTTGAAATCTATTAAGAATATCATCGTGAACAGCGTAACTAGTGCAGTAATACTTGCATCAACCGCAGACATCACTCCACCACCTGCAACCATTGCCACAGAGTTTATATCATTCGTCGCATGTGCCATTAAATCTCCAGTACGGTACTTTTGGAAGAATGAAGGAGACATCTTTGTAAAATGTTCAAAAAGTTTCGATCTTAAAATACGACCTAAATTATAAGCAGCTCCAAAAATGTAAACACGCCAAACATAACGAAGAGCATACATAGCCAGAGCAGCTAATACTAAATAACCAACATTTAAAAATAACTGTCCATTCGTCAGATTACCTGATTCAATTTTATCAATTACTGTACCGATAACTTTCGGCGGAATCAAGTTAAAAATACTCACTAGAATAAGAGCAATTATTCCTATTAGATATCGTTTTTTTTCTAGCTTCATAAACCAAGCTAATTTTCTAAATAAATACATCTACATTCCTCCTTCTCTTTCTTCTAATTTTGAGAAGACCTCTCCGATTTTTCCATTAATAACAAGATTTGCCATATTATCCTGTGGTGTAGAAGTTTTATTAATAACAATTAAATACTTACCTCTAAAATAATGCAATAAGTTAGCAGCAGGATAAACACTTAATGAAGTTCCACCGATAATAAGTACATCAGCCTTTTCAATAAAGTTAATAGCAGCATTAAATACTGTCATATCAAGCTCTTCTTCATAAAGAGTAACATAAGGTTTTATAACCCCACCACATTTATCGCAACTAGGAATTTCTTCATCTTTAGCTAAAAAATCTTCTAAGTTATAAAAAGACTTACACTTAGTACAATAGTTAGCATCCACACTTCCATGTAATTTCAAGACATTTTTGCTTCCTGCTTGTTCATGAAGTGTATCTATATTTTGAGTAACAACAGCTTTTAACTTACCTTGTTTTTCTAACTCCGCTAAATAATAATGTGCCTTATTCGGTTTAGCATCAGGATAGACCAAATGCTTCTTATAAAAATCAAAGAAATCTACAGGATACTTCACAAACATCGTTCTTGAAACGAGTTGCTCTGGTGTAAAATGACGATTAAGTTCAACGCTAAAAACACCATTTGCACTTCTAAAATCAGGAATATCTGATTCTGTAGAGACTCCAGCACCACCGAAAAAGACAATATTATCATTTGAATCAATTATTTCTCTTAGTCTGTCTATATCATTCATAATACTTACCTCCTTATAATATTATAAAAAGCTATTAAAAGAAGGAAACTCTTTTTTAAGTCTCCTTCTTTAAATTAACTACTAATTAGTTTCTTTATCTTTTTGAGCTTTTAACTCTTTGATACGTTGTTTACGCTCTTCGATACGAGCTTTTTTCTCTTCACGAGAAGCACTCTTAACTGGACCACGAGCAATATGTTCTTTACTATCATTAGTTACAAGGTTCGTTGGTTCTTGTTTCATCTCGATTTCTTCGTGGCGTTCTACTCTAATACGCATTAAGTTAGTAACAACTTCAACTTGAATATCATCAATCATGTCCTCGAACATTTGGTAACCTTCAGTTTTGTATTCACGAAGTGGATCAATTTGTCCATATGAACGTAGGAAAATCCCTTTTCTAAGTTGATCCATTTGGTCGATATGATCAGTCCATCTATCATCAATTGCATTAAGAAGAATGTATTTCTCGAATGAATTCATAGTTTCATCACCAAGTAACTCACGTTTCTCAGCTAACTCTAAATTAATTCTGTGTAATACTAATTCACGAATTTCATCATCAGACATAACATCTGAGTATTCACTCTCGGTAATAGGTTTTTGACCTAAGAACTTCTCGTTAAGTGATTTAATGATTTCTTCTGTTTCCTCTTTTTCACTGTGCGCTTCTAAGTTTTCAGTGATAAATGCCATAGTTTTATCAACTGCATCACCGATCATTTCTTGAATAATATCAGTAACTACTTCGTTTTCTAATACTTCATTTCTTTCAGCGTACATAATTTCACGTTGTTTACGTAATACATCATCATATTGAAGTACTTGTTTACGTGAATCATAGTTATTACCTTCAACACGTTTTTGAGCACTTTCTACAGATCTACTTACCATTCTACTTTCAAGTGGTGTATCTACATCTTTACCCATAATTTTTTGTAATCTATCAGCTCCGAAACGAACCATTAGCTCATCTTCTAAAGATAAATAGAATCTACTGTAACCAGGGTCCCCTTGACGCCCTGAACGTCCACGTAGCTGGTTATCAATACGACGAGATTCGTGACGTTCTGTACCGATTACGGCAAGACCTCCTAATTCACGAACACCTTCACCAAGTTTAATATCCGTACCACGACCAGCCATGTTAGTCGCAATTGTTACTGAACCACGTTGACCAGCTTGTTTAATAATTTCTGCTTCACTTTCATTTTGTTTAGCATTAAGTACTTTGTGAGGTACTCCATATCTATATAATAACTTAGATACTAATTCACTCGTTTCAATAGAGACTGTACCTAAAAGAACTGGTTGTCCTTTGTCATAACGTTCTTTAACTTCTTGAGCTACCGCATTGAACTTAGCTTCCATGTTTGAATAAATATAGTCTGGTGCATCAATCCTTTGGATAGGTCTGTTTGTAGGAATAGTTGTTACAAACATGTTGTAAATATTTCTAAATTCCTCTTCTTCTGTTTTACCAGTACCTGTCATACCACTAAGTTTTTTGTACATTCTGAAGAAGTTTTGGAAAGTAATAGTCGCCATTGTTTTACTTTCTTTTTGAATAGGAACGCCTTCTTTAGCTTCGATAGCTTGGTGTAATCCTTCAGAGAAACGACGACCTGGCATTGTACGACCTGTAAATTGGTCAACGATTAAGATCTCTCCATCTTCAGCAACTACGTAGTCAACATCTAAAGCCATTGTGTAGTTAGCTTTTAACGCTTGGTTAATGTGGTGAGTTAAATCAACATTTTTTAATTCATAAAGATTTTTTAACCCAAAGTAACTTTCAGCTTTATCAATACCATTTTCAGAAAGTTGAATAGCTTTAGTTTTAATATCTAAAGTATAATCTCCATCACTTCCATCTTCTTCCTCTGCTTTTTTCAGAGTTTTAACGAAAGCATTCGCTACTTGATAAAGTGAAGTTGATTCTTGTCCTTCACCAGAAATAATAAGTGGTGTACGAGCTTCATCGATAAGAACTGAGTCAACCTCATCGATTACGGCATAGTTTAATGGACGTTGAACACGAGCTTCAACTGTCTTAACCATGTTATCTCTTAAATAGTCAAATCCTAACTCATTGTTTGTTGAGTATGTAATATCAGCATTGTACGCTGCTCTTTTCTCTTCAGAGTTTAAAGAGTTTAAGTTAAGCCCAACAGAAAGTCCCATATAGTTATAAAAAACTCCCATTTCTTGAGCATCACGTTGAGATAAGTATTCGTTAACTGTAACAACGTGTACCCCTTCTCCAGCTAATGCATTTAAGTATACAGGCATTGTTGCAGTAAGAGTTTTACCTTCCCCTGTTCTCATCTCTGCGATATCCCCACGGTGAAGTGCGATACCACCCATGATTTGAACTTT
Source organism: Gemella sp. 27098_8_155 (assembly GCF_041433725.1). Lineage (NCBI taxonomy): Bacteria > Bacillati > Bacillota > Bacilli > Caryophanales > Gemellaceae > Gemella > Gemella sp. 27098_8_155. The sequence goes on along the minus strand of NZ_JAPWCA010000001.1, from coordinate 7,590 downwards.
ATATGGTTTCATTCCTAAAGAACGGAATGCCCCTTCACGAGCTGCAGCAAATGCATCTACTAAAATTTTATCTAATATATCCGGTGTTTCTTTACCTTTTTCTTTTTGTTCTTGGATATAAGCTTTAAATTCTTCTGTTTTATTTACTAATTGTTCATCGCTAAGACTTGAATATTCTTCATCTTTAGCTAATACTTTATCAGCTAATTTCGATAAGCTTTTTACTTCTCTTCTGTTAGCATCAAATATTTTTCCTAAAATAGCCATTAACATTTTCCTTCCGACATATTTTTCTATTAAATGATTTTATAATCATATTATAATTCATCTTTTAATTATAACATTCATTTATCTTTAAAGCAACAACAATAACACGATTTTAAGTTGATATTAACTACGTTTTTTATACAACTAATAAAGCTAAATGAATTTATATATTTTTTGATTTTAAACATACAAAAATTCTAGCAGAACTCCCTCTTAAAATTCTACTAGAATTTTTTTATTTGTATTTTTTTAGTAAACTTTCTACTTTCTCAACATATAAATCTCGAACATTTTGAGGCGCTAATATTTCTATATCGTTACCTAAAGAGAAAATCCAACCTAAGAAATGACCACTACACATAACCTCTACAGAAGTTTGATAAATATCATCTTTTTTATGAATAATAATATCTTTTCCAAATCTATCAACGATTGCTCCTATTAATGATTCTTTAAACTCTAAAGTCACTTTTTCTAAAGTTCCACCATACATGCCAAATATTTTCTTTGAATAACCAGATATATCTTCTTTTTGAAACTTTTCATGACCCACTCTGTCACCATCAGCAATAACAACATTTCGCATTTTATCAACACGATAATTTTTTATCAACTCTGTCTTAGCATCAAAAGCAACCATATAGTAATTTTCATCATTCCACACTAGAGCGAATGGACTTACATTATAGACTTCACCATTTTTTCTATCAATCATCTGTTTTTTATAATTCCATTGCCAATAATTAAAATCAATTTGCTTATTTTCCGCAATTGCATTGTGAATTGCATCAATATTGTAATAAATATTTTCATTTATATATTTATTTTCTTCGAAAGAATATACTTGTCTTTGAATTTTCTGAGCTTGTTTTTTACTCGCTAATTTCTTCAATTTTAAAATTAGATCTCGTGATTTTTTTACAGTTAGAAACTTACTCGCCTGAATTACATCGATTAGCATCTTCACCTCGGCAAGCTCAAATTCTCTTTCTACTAATGCATAGATATTCTCACGACCATTCTTTTCAATAACGATATTAAATCCATAATCTTGTAGTAATTCTATATCTTTATATAGAGTTTTTCTCTCAACAATAATTTCTTTTTTCAAGAGTAAAGTAGTTAATTCTTTTACACTTAAATAAGTATTTTCATCGCTATAGTCTCTTAGTATTTCCAATAGGTACAATAGCTTTAATTTTTGATATCTTCCTTTTTCCATAAATTTTGCTCCTTATATACACTTATGTATATAATAACAACTATTTACGAATTTTTCTATTACTTTTATGTATTTTCACATCTCTATTGACAACTTCTGCGATTACAGAACTTCCAGTAACAAAACAAACTTTTACAAAAAATTTATCTCCAACTTTATCGTAAATTCTTCCTGCACTTTTAGTACCTTTTGCAACAGTCCTACAAGAATTTCCTACATAACCAACTTTACCAAAAGTTTTCATCATAACTTTAATAGCTTCTTCATCATAGTCGTTATCAAACTCTTTTTCACAACTGATAACATCCCCTACTTTAAAAATCTTATTTCCAAAATAGTGCTCCATCCCTGTAATTGTAATATAATCTTTTTCCATTTTAATCACCTCTTCGTTTTGTGATTTAATTATAACAGTCTATCTGTCCATTTTTTTGGACACTATAAAATTTATTAAAAAAAATTAGAACTTAGATTAAATTTAACCTAAGTTCTATATGTAAGTTATTCTATTATTTGTTTAAGATGCTAGCACAACGTGGACATAAACCTTCTTCGTTTACTTCATCTACGATATTCCAACAACGGTCACAACGGTGTCCTTCTGCTTTAGTTACTTTAACAGTAGCAAGATCATAAGCTACACCATCGTTTTCTTTAACAGCAACTTTACTTACAATGAAGAATTGATTTAAGTTATCAACAGAATTTAATAACTCAACTACTTCTGCATCATTACTGTATACTTCAACAGCTGCTTCTAAAGATTTACCGATAACTTTTTCATTACGGCTTTCTTCTAATGCTTTATTCACATCATCACGAACTTCAAGAAGTTTATCCCATTTAGCTTCTAACGCAGCATCTTCGATTACATTTTTAGCTGGGAAGTCTGTTAAGTGAACAGACTCAGCATCTTCGTATGGCATGTTGTCATATACTTCTTCAGCAGTGAATGAAAGAATTGGAGCAAGTAATCTAACAGATTTACTTAATACTGTGTAAAGAACTGTTAACATACTTAAACGTTTGTGAGAATCTTCACCTTCGATATAAAGGATGTCTTTACCGTAGTCTAGGTAGAATGAAGATAATTCAACGTTGAAGAAGTTGATTAATTCAGTAGTAATACTGTTAAATTGATAATTTTCATAGTAATCTAATACTTTAGCAACAACTTTTTCGAATTTAAGAACCATGTATTTATCTAGTTCTTCAAGATCTTCATACGCAACAAGATCAGTCTTATTGTTGAAGCTTCCGTTGAATAAGTTTCCTAGTAAGAAACGGAAAGTATTTCTGATTTTTCTGTATGTTTCAGATACTTGTTTTAAGATATCTTTAGAGATACGAACGTCTTGAGTATAGTCAACACTTGCAGACCATAGACGGATAATTTCAGCACCTAATTCTTTACCTACATCGTTAGGAGAAATAACGTTACCTAATGATTTACTCATCTTGTTACCATTACCATCCATTACGAATCCAGCAGATACTAACTCTTTATATGGAGCTACTCCAGACACCGCTACAGAAGTGATTAGTGAAGAGTTGAACCATCCACGGTATTGGTCACTTCCTTCTAAGTATAAGTCAGCTGGGTAAGTTAAATCTTCACGAATTGCACAACATCCTTGGTGAGATGTTCCAGAGTCGAACCATACGTCCATGATATCCATCTCTTTAGTGAATACTCCGTTTGGACTTCCTGGGTGAGTGTATCCTTCTGGTAATAATTCAGAAGCTTCTTTGTAGAACCAAACGTTTGATCCTTCTTCTTCAAAGATTTTCGCTACGTGTTCGATTAATTCGATATCTAAAATTTCTTCTCCGTTTTCAGCGTAGAATACAGGGATTGGCACACCCCATACACGTTGACGACTGATTACCCAGTCTCCACGGTCACGAATCATGTTGTATAATCTTGGTTTACCCCATTCACTGTAGAATTTAGTGTTGTCTACAGCTTCAAGTAATTCACTACGGAATGCATCAACAGAACAGAACCATTGCGGTGTAGCTCTGAAGATAATTGGTTTTTTACTTCTCCAGTCATGAGGGTATGAGTGAGTAATATCTTCTTGTTTTAATAATGCTCCAGTTTCATCTAAGTGTGCAATAATGTCTTTGTTTGCATCGAATACGAATTTACCAGCGAATTGTCCAGCTTCTTCTGTAAGAACACCTTGGTTATCAACTGGTGATAATACTCCAAGTTTGTATTGTAATTGACCAACAAGATAGTCATCAACCCCGTGTCCAGGAGCCGTGTGTACTAAACCAGTCCCTGAATCAAGTGTTACATAATCAGCTAAGATTACTGTAGAAGTTCTATCTAAGAATGGGTGTTGACATAGTAAGTACTCTAAATCTTTACCTACTAATACTTCACCTGTTTCATAGTTTTCCCAACCGAATTTTTCAGCTAAGAATGCTACTCTTTCTTTAGCTACTAAGTAGCTTTCTCCATTATATTTAACAACTTGGTATTCAAAGTCTGGGTGAACAGCAATACCTAAGTTCGCAGGTAATGTCCAAGGAGTAGTTGTCCAGATAACAAACTTAGTCCCTTTTTCTACTGCACCATTTTCACTAACTAAGTCAAAAGCAACATAGATAGATGGTGAAGTGTGATCGTGGTACTCGATTTCAGCTTCAGCTAATGCAGACTCTGAAGATGGTGACCAGTAGATAGGTTTTAATCCTTTGTAGATATATCCTTTGTCTACCATTTTACCGAATACACGGATTTGTTCAGCTTCAAATTTTGGATCTAAAGTTAAGTATGGGTTATCCCAATCACCTAATACTCCAAGTTTTTTGAAGTCGGCACGTTGTTTATCAACTTGTTTTAAGGCATAATCTTTACATTTGTTTCTAAATTTATTAGCTGGCATAGATTTTCTATCAACACCATTGTTTACTAATACTTGCTCGATTGGAAGACCGTGAGTATCCCAACCTGGAACATAAGGTGAAACAAAACCATTCATATTTTTATATTTAACGATAAAGTCTTTTAAGATTTTGTTTAATGCGTGTCCAATGTGGATGTTACCATTCGCATATGGAGGCCCATCGTGAAGTACGTATGAAGGTTTCCCAGCATTTTTTTCTAAAATTTTGTTGTATAAATCCATTTCTTCCCAACGTTTTAGGAATTCAGGTTCTTTATTTGGAAGATTTCCACGCATTGGAAACTTCGTTTTTGGCATTAATAATGTATCTTTTAATTCTACCATTTTTTCTCCTTTCAAAATAAAAAACTCTTAGTAAAAGTTATAGAGGGCGAAATGTATCCACGGTACCACCTCTTTTAACTCCTACCAAGAGCACTTGTTTGTTCTATTAAAATTATTACACAATAAAGTGATAACTCCTATGCTTCTATAAAACTTTCCACCTACCAGTTTCTCTCTAAAACTCCACATAGTCGTCTTGTCTTTATTTACGATATGTATATTATATTACATCACGATAAAACTTTCAAGTCTTTTATGTGAATTTAATTTGAAATTATCTGAAAATATCATGAAATTAAAAAAAAGACTTTTGAAAACCTACTATTAGAAAGACTCCATATATAGAAGTCCTTCTAATAATTGTTCATTTTCAAAAGTCTAATATTTTTTATACTCTTCGATATGCGTTAAAATTCTCCGCAGCATATTTCAATGCTTTTTCTCTACTAAGTGATGCAGTTACATTAATATTACTTTCAGTGACCTCTATATTATCAACAACAACTGGTAAGTCAAGTGATTTAATAGTAATAGTATTACCGTTAACCCCTGCACCACTTCCAGTAAGTGCTTCTTTTAAATATTTTTCTAAAGCAAAATTTGGAATAGGCACCTTACCAATTTTAGCATCTTCTAGAATTAAATCTACACTATTGTTAGCACCAGTTACTTTTATATTAGTATTAATAATTGTATTCCAAGGACCTAATTTAACAGGTAACTTTGCTTCAATATGATTATCGACCAACTTATAGTTTCCATCTAGTAATTCCGAACTGGCTGGAACAGCATTCTTAAATATAGATAGAAATGTATTATTATTAATTTTCAATGATGTTTTAATATTTGAATCAACTAATTTAAGATTTGAAATAAAATCTCCATTTAGATCCTCCAACTTAATCTTAGCATCATGATTTTCTAATTTTTCTGAATTATTTATACTTTCACTTGGTGTTAACGCATATGTTGCTCCACCACCAAAAAGAGCTAATACTATTAATAACGCTAGTATTTTTCTTAATACTTTCATCTTTTAAAACTCCTTAGTTATTTTAAATTACATTATACTATAATATGCCGAACTATACAAATCAAACTAAACTAACTATTTTCTCTATAAATATATATCACTTCATGATTATATTTAATTTTAATCCTTTTCAATTATAATATTTAATAAGTTCACTTGAAATATCCTTTATTATATGTTAGTATATTTCAGTACTTTGAAAGGAGAAGGATAATATGAATACAAAATTTTTCAAAATACTTAGTTGGGTAGCAACATTCACAGCTATGCTAATGTATATATCATATATACCACAAATTTCAGGAAATATACACGGTCATAAAGGAGACTTTATTCAACCTTTCGTTGCAGGAATAAACTGTACTCTTTGGGTACTTTATGGTCTACTAGGAGAAAAACGTGATTGGCCAATAGTTATAGCCAACTCACCAGGCATAATTTTTGGATTTACAGCTGCATTTACAGCTCTATAATATTATTAATAAACTGGCTTTTTTTAAGTCAGTTTATTTTTAATTTATTCCTAATTTATTATTTCAAAACTAGTAAATTTTAATGTACAAAATATATATTTTACGCTATAATAATTAGTAACCTTTTTAGGTAACGAATACATAAAGGAGATGATGTTTATGAAAGAAAAAATTTCTATTAAGAATTTTACTATGAACGTCCTTAACGGTATCGCCCTAGGAACTGTTCTATGTTTAGTACCAGGTGCCTTACTTGGTGAACTACTTAAATATATAGGTAAGGTTTATCCTGCACTTGCGTTTTTATCATTATCAATAACAATCTCTAATGCTATGATAGGTTTAGCTTCAGGAATTATTATTGGTTTATTCTTTAAATTTACACCAGTACAAAGTGTATCTATAGGACTAGCTACTCTTTTTGCTAGTGGTTCAATTATTCCAACTCCAGACAAAACTGCACTTATGTTAAAAGGTTCTGGTGATATCGTAACTATGATTTTTACAGCTACATTAGCAACAATATTCATCCTTCTAATTGGAGACAAAGCTAAAAACTATGCTGTAATTATCCTACCTCCATTAACACTTGTTATTATCGGAGGTATTGGTAGATATACACTTCCATTCTTCTCTGGAGTAACTAAATTATTAGGAGATGGAATTAAACATCTGCTTACATTACAACCTATCATTCTTACTATTCTTATCGCGATTATTTTCGCGTGTCTTGTAGTTTCTCCAATTACATCAGTTGGGGTAGCTCTTGCGATTAATATAGATGGAATAGCTTCAGGAGCTGCAAACCTTGGAATCTGTGCTTGTGGATTCACACTTGCAATAGCAGGATGGGCAGTTAACTCTAAAGGAGTTTGCTTCGCGCACTTTATCGGATCTCCGAAAATCTCGATGGCAAATATTTTTGCTAAACCAAAAATTATGCTACCGGCCCTTTGTAGTGCTGCTGTTTCGGGAGTATTCGCCGCAATACTAAACATTAAAGGTACGGCGATGAGTGCTGGATTTGGATTCAGTGGTCTAGTTGGACCATTAGCACACCTTGCGACTACTGACGGAAGTGCTTTAGAAATATTAAAAGCAGCTATCGTCTTCGCACTAATTCCAATAGTTTCTGGTTTCTTTTTTGTAAAACTATTTACGAAAATTGTACCTATTATTAAACAAGAAGATTACAAACTTAACCTATAAAATAATTTGAGACGGGCTGTGATCTGACCCCAAAAGTCCTAAATTTTAATAAAGTGTGTATGAGAACTCATAAATGCAGTGGCTTATTGATATCTAAATTCGCTTTACAAAAGCTTTTTAGATATCTAATAACCTGTGCGGGGG